>JAYELV010000030.1:0-1260 GCA_034717755.1 Pseudomonadota bacterium
ACGGCGACGACAGAGACGCCGGGCAGTGATGAAGAGCGGATGGTTTCGATGCCGGAGACGCTGTTCACTGCGGATTCGATCAGATTGGTTACCGAGGCATCGATAATGGAAGGATCGCCGCCCGGCAATACCGTTGATACCGAAAGCATGGGAAACTCGATTTCCGGCAGGCGGTCAACGCCGATGCGGTTGTAGCTGATCACGCCAAACAGGATCAGCACCAGGCTGAGCATAACGGTCAGCACATGGTTTTTTATGGAAAACGCCGGCAGGTTCATGGTTTTGCGCCCGCTTGTTGAATCTCCACTGTGGCGCCATCGGTTAGCCAGGCTGCGCCGTCAAGCACGATTGCATCACCGGCGCTGAGGCCGGAAGTCACTTCAATCAGATCTCCCTGTTTCAAACCGGTGGTGACGATCTGCTGTGTTACCGTGGCGCCGTTAATGCGGTACACCACCATGCCTGCAGGGCGTCGCACCAGTGCTTTTTCCGGCACGGCAACTGCCCGGGCATGCTCAGCAAGGATGACCCTGGCAACAATACTGGAGCCGGGCTTCCAATTGTTCTCATTTTGGAAATCAACCAGTGCATGCAGGGCGCGGTTGCTCTCTTCCAGCATGGGGCGCATACGATTGATCTCTCCGGTCACTGTTTTTCCATTTTGCGTCAGCTCGATTTTCATACCGGGATGGACAGAAGCAGCCAATGTTTCCGGGAAGTAGATGCGAGCGCGCAATCTCTCTGTCGAGGCGATCTGAAACAACAGAGCGCCGACTTCGACGTAATCACCCATGGAGACCGTGCGTTGTTGAACGATGCCGTCCACCGGGCTGATTATCCGGGTATGAGAGAGATGGTAGCTGGCTTCTTTGAGCCGTGCCTTGGCGCTGATCAACTCTGCCTGGGACTGTTTCAGGGCAGTTATCGCGTCATCCAGTGCTGATTGTGAAGTCATTTTTTTACCGATCAGATCTTTATTGCGTTTCAGCACCCGCTGTTGGTTTTCAATCAAGACTTCAAGTTGCTGGATATCGGCGCTGGCAATCTCCCGGGCGATGTTGAAAGTCTCGTCATCGAGTTCAGCCAGCAACTGCCCGGTCTGTACCTGCATCCCTTCATCGACTTTGACGCTGACAACTTCTGCAGCGACTTTGGCTGCGATATGCGGGGTGCTGGGGCTTTCAATTTCACCGCGAACCACGGTTGCTGAGATCATGGTGGTTTCAATGGTCTTGACAACTGTGACTGGCGTACCTTTGG
>JAYELV010000031.1:0-3009 GCA_034717755.1 Pseudomonadota bacterium
ACCGCTCATCAGCAGGTTGCTGCAGCCTTCGATGCGCGTATGCATGAAGTCTACTGGGCGCTTTGTGCAGCCGATGCTGACGGGGTGATGCAGTTGCAGGGGGAGGAGATGGTGTGTGCTCCCGGGCAGGTGAGTCAACCGCAACAGGAGGGCTGGGTTGGCGCCGGAAGCGGCTGGGACGCCTATGCGGAGGCGCTCTCGGAACGTTTGTCACCCTGGCTCGAGCAGCAGATTCCGAATCTCTACTGCCATGCGCAGGACGTCGCCGTCATCGCCGCCCAGGCACTCTCACAGGGTGATATCGCAGTGACAGCCGCACAAGCGCTGCCGCTCTACCTGAGAAATAACGTGGCCAGGAAAATGAAAGTTGGCAGTTCGCAGTAGGCAGTAGAAGAAAGTTGGCAGTCATCAGTTTGCAGTCTGCAGCAAATCGACAAGACTCCTTGAATAGCCAACATCGTTACAAATGAGTCAAATTTTAAAGATTACTCTCGCCAAGACGCCAAGACCGCAAAGGTTTTTCTTGGCGAGCTTAGCGCCTTTGCGAGAGAAAATAATCTTTTCATTCCTCGTCAGTCTGAGACCTGATCTCCCTGGATTTCTGTCAACTGCCAACTGCCAACTGTATCTATAGTTTGTGGTTTGTGAGAGGGTATCCGCGCTCCTGGTAGTAGCGGTAGTGATCCCGGCTCACCTGCTTGTGCGCAGGATCCTTGTCGACGATTTCGACGAGGCGTTCAAAGCGGCTGAAAAAGGGCGGGATCTCTGTTGCAAGGTTGATGAGAACATCGCACTCTTCAGCGGCATCGCTGCCCCAGCCGATAATCACCGGGGTGGTCTTGATGTCGGCCCGGGGCAGCAATTCATGCGGAATGAAACTCTGATCGTGAAATGTCCACAGCAGCTTGTTCATGTGCATTGCCTCCTGCTCGGAACTGGTCTGGATCATGACGCGGTGCTTTTGATGCCAGGCCTTCTGCGTGATTCTGCAACTGAGAAAAAAGCGGTCATGCGCATTTTCATTCAGTATATAGAAGTCGATCCGGGTCATGGACGGAGTTCTGATTTTTTCAGCAGATAGTTGAGCAGCAGTGGTACGGGGCGGCCCGTGGCGCCCTTGTGTTTGCCTGACTGCCATGCGGTTCCGGCGATATCAAGATGCGCCCAGGTGTACTCCCCGGTGAAGCGAGAGAGAAAGCATCCGGCCGTGATGGAGCCGGCGGCCGGCCCCCCGATGTTGGCGATATCGGCAAAATTACTCTCCAGCTGCTTGTGGTACTCATCACCCAGCGGCAATTGCCAGGCCTCGTCACCCGCCTGTTTTCCCGCGGCTATCAATGCATCCGCAAGTTTCTGGTTATTTGCCATCAGTCCGGAGGTGTGATGCCCCAGGGCAACGATGCATGCTCCTGTCAGGGTTGCAATATCGATCACCACGGCGGGCTTGTAACGCTCTGCATAAGTGAGGGCGTCGCACAGGATCAGGCGTCCTTCGGCATCGGTATTCAGCACCTCGATGGTCAGGCCGGCCATGGAGGTGACGATATCCCCCGGCTTGTTGGCATCGCCGTCGGGCATGTTTTCAGATGATGGAATGATACCGACGACATTCAACGGCAGCTCGAGCTCTGCGCAGGCCTGCAATGCGCCGAATACGCTTGCGCTGCCGCACATGTCATATTTCATCTCGTCCATTTTTCCGGGGGGCTTCAGAGAGATCCCGCCGGCATCGAATGTGAGCCCTTTGCCGACCAGAACCACCGGTTGCTGATCTTTTTTTCCTCCCTTATGTTCCATGATGATGAGTTTTGCCGGTTGACGGCTGCCTCGTGAGACTGACAGCAGTGAACCCATCTTGAGTTTTTCCATCTCCTTTTCATTAAGGATTTTGCTGCTGAATTTTGTATATTTGCGCGCCATTTTTTGCGCCTTTGCTGCAAGATAGGTCGGTGTGCAGATGTTGCCGGGAAGATTGGAGAGGTCACGAGCCAGTTTCATGCCATTGGCAATAGCCTTGCCGTGGGCCACAGCTTTTTTTGCATACTGGTCGCTCATGCCGGCAGTGATGAGTGTGATTTTATCGACAGGCGTCTGTTTCGAAGGCTTGCTTTTACATTCATCGAAGCGATAGATAGAATTTTCTGCATAGAGCGCCGTTTCCCGTAGCAGGGAGTCGTGCATCTCAGTAGCCGTCTCTTCAAATGGCAAAGTGATCATCGCATTGGTGCAATGTTCCTGCTGAAGACGTTTCATGACCGCTTCTATCACCTTCCTGGCTGTTTTGCCGTCGATCTCTCTCTTACTGCCGATTCCTACGAGCATCACACGCAACGCCTTGATTCCCGGAAGGCTGTAAAAAACTGCGGTCGCTCCGATTTCACCTTTGAAACCGCTTTGTTTGGCGAGTTTATGCAGTACGCCGTCGCTGGCCGCATTGATTTCAGCAGCGATGCTGGTGAGGCGGTTGTTTTTCAGTATCGGTACAACCAGGCAGTTGCCCGGGAGTTTGACTGGAGAACTTCTTTTTATCTCTATTTTCATGTTGAATTCCTGCTGCTGTGATCTGTTCTGTTAGTATGTGGCTTCTCAATATATCCGTGCAGGGAAGCCGGGTTGGGACTTGCTTTCAGAGCTTATGCCGTACTGGAGGCTGTCCGAGAATAGGGGCCGTAGCGAGGGAACACCATTTTGAGTCAGATTTTTCGTGCATTTGAGGCGAATAGCAGCGCTATTTAACGATAATGGACGGAAAATCTGGCCAAAAGGGTGTTTCCGCAGTAGGTCTTTCTATTCTCGGGCAGCCTCCTAGGACGTACAAATGTCGCCAGAGGCAGGATACCGGAAACGACCAGGGATGTATTCACGCGTCCCTGAAAGGCTGGTCCTAACCCTGCGCAAACTCAAATAATGCAAAGGATTATTGAGAAGTTACGTTAGTATGACCTAACTGTACCAAATTCTTCTAGCGGAAACAGAAGGCATGTTGAATCTGCCAATACTTGATCGTTA
>JAYELV010000031.1:3109-5771 GCA_034717755.1 Pseudomonadota bacterium
TCCTAACCCTGCGCAAACTCAAATAATGCAAAGGATTATTGAGAAGTTACGTTAGTATGACCTAACTGTACCAAATTCTTCTAGCGGAAACAGAAGGCATGTTGAATCTGCCAATACTTGATCGTTATATCAGCTCTGAAATACAGCGGATTTTTATCGTTATTCTGACGATTCTGGTGTTGATCCTGGTAGGTGGAACACTGGTGCAGATGCTGCGCCTGGCCGCCGGCGGTTCCATTCCCCCCGAAAAAATTATCACACTGGCGAGCCTCGAGGCGCTGCGCCTCAGCGGACGACTCATCCCGGCAGCTTTTTTCTTTGCAACCGTGATGGCGCTGGGGCGTATGTATCAGGACCAGGAGATGACAGTTCTGCAGTCCAGCGGTGTCGGTCCACTGCGTATCATCCGCATCGTAGCAGTCGCTGCATTACCCATGGTGCTGGTTTCCGCCTGGCTGGTTCTGTGGCTCTACCCGGTTGCCGGGCGGGTGTCGGATGAGCTCAAAATGCAGCATCAGGATGCCGTATTACTGTCGGCGATCGGCGCCGGGCGTTTTTATGAAGCCAGGGGGGGAGAGTTGGTCTTTTATGCAGAGACTGTCGATGCGGCTTCTTCAACACTGGAGAATATCTTTATCCAGATTCGACTGAAGCACGAGGTTGTCCTGATCACTTCTGACAAGGGACATCACTTCCTGAATGAAACAACCAACCGCAGACAGGTGGTGCTCGAAAACGGCAATGAATATGTCGGATTTCCGGGGTCCGAAACTTTCTCAACCATACATTTTGATGAGTATGCGATCGAGATTAATGCTACTCCAGGCGGCAAAGCAAGATTTGATGTCAGCAATGTCGATACGCTTGATTTACTCTTCTATGATGGCATCAAGGCGAAAGCCGACCTTCAATCACGCCTGATATTCCCGCTTTCGGTGATGGCGTTTGCACTGTTGGCAATACCGCTGAGCCGTGGCAGTCCCAGGTCAAGTCCCTATACCCGCATTATATTTTCGGTTTTGACCTTTCTGGTGTTCATGGTGCTGACCAGGTCTGCCGAAAAATGGATGGTCAAGGGAATGACTCCTGAATGGATAGGGGTGTGGTGGATCATCATGGCGATTTTTGCCGCCACCATTGCTATTTATGCCTATGACCGTTGGCGTTTCATCAGCAGCGGGAGGAACCGTGCAGCGCATTGACTGGTACATTTTGCGTGTCATCACCACCTGGTTTTTTATCATATTGGCGGTACTGGTCTCTTTTCGCGCCATTGGTTTTTTGGTGCGGGAGACCGGAGATATTGGTCGGGGTGATTATCAACTGACACATGTCCTGTTTGTGACTCTGATGCGTGTGCCGGGGTTTGTTTATGAAATATTCCCGGCGGCGGTATTGTTTGGCGGTTTGATGGGATTGGGGGGGCTTGCTCGCCACCAGGAGTTGATGGCAATGAGGGCCGCGGGCGTCTCTATCGGCCGACTGGTCAAATCACTCGTTAAGACGGGTTTGATCCTTGCTGTCGGCGGGGTGCTCGTTGGTGAGACCGTGGCGCCTGCACTGGAGCAGGAGAGTGAGCTGAAACGTGCGGAGTGGTTGAATGAAAAGACAATCCTGCAGTCGAGATATGGCGTCTGGATCAGGGATGCAAAGACTTATGTCAATATTCGGCGCATCGATCCACTGCGGAAAATATCTGATATTGCTGTTTATAAATTTGACGATGACGGTGCTCTGAAAATGATGCAGAGTGCCTCTGGAGCAAAATATGATGGCAAACAGTGGGTATTGCAAAATGTCAGTGAACTTGAACTGGGCGAAGATGGCAACACCCTGGTGCAGGTTTCCCACCGGGAACTTGGCCTCGACCTGAAGATGGGTATGCTGCTGAACCTGGGGATCGATCCGGCATTTTTATCGATGACTGAACTGTATCACTATATCTCGTTCTTACATGACAATGAGCAGCGCAGCCCGGAGTATGAAGTGGTTTTCTGGTCAAAAATGGTTGTCCCGGTACTGAGTGTGCTGCTGCTGCTGCTGTCGCTGCCCTTTGTCACCAGGGATATTCGCAATGCGGATATGGGAAAGCACCTGATGGCAGGGTCGATTACCGGGGTGCTGTTTTTTCTGGTAAGCAAAACAGCGGGTTTCGCAGGTGTGGTTTATGATGCCTCACCACTGCTGGTTGCCTGGATACCTGTATTACTCATCGCCGCTGCAACAGCCTGGTTATACCGGCGGTTGGTGTAGCTACTATTGTTCAAGCACTCTTTTCGACTGATTCCCGGCACACAACCAGGCGGCTCCCGCAAAGCCTGTCATACAGTGTCTGCTTGTCCGGGTCGAAGAGCTTCCACCACAATCCGAGTCCACCCGGAGCCAGGGTAACAATGGCAAGCAGCAGGCGCTTGCCTGCATGCAGCAGTGATAACTGCTCTCCCGATTGCCTGACAACCTTGAATTTCCAGGTTCTCATTCCCAGCGTTTGTCCTCCATGGCTCCAGAACCAGGTATAAAAAATGACGATGACCGCCACTAGATAGAGCTGGAACAGCAGCAGCAAATTCCCATCGAGGGTGGTGGCGTCGTAGCTGATTTTAAGTGGAACGACCACCAGGGTTGTCGCCAGCAGCAGGATGCCGAAGAGCAGCACCAGATC
>JAYELV010000032.1:0-5769 GCA_034717755.1 Pseudomonadota bacterium
GGCATCCTGCGGGTCAAAGTCCGGTATGTCGATACGATAGTCATGTTTCATGCCAGACGTTAGACCGCTGAAGCTGGTCATCTGCCAGTTCTGCTCGACCCTGCCGGTAAACCTCGATGCCTGTGACCGTTCTACCACATGATCATCCTGCTGGAAAACGACCGGCTCCTGCGGCAGTGTTGTGATCAGCAAACGCGCTTCAGCCGCACTGTTTTCTTCGGCATTATTCAACGACTGCAGCGCCAACCTGATGCTCTCATTGTCCAGATCTTCCATGTTGCACTGCGTTGATCCATCTGCAGAGCTCGACTGGTGCAGCAGCCACGCCATGGCCGAATCTGCAGCGCCGTTGAACTGTCCCCATGAGAAGTAGCAGCGCTGCTGCGCTCGCGTCAGCGCCACATAGAGCAGGCGCAGATCCTCGGCGAGGCGTTCCCGCTCCGCCAGTTGCATATGCTCGTCACGCTGTTCGGATCCCAGGTCGGCATGCAACTGATGGTTCTCTGCATCATGAAACTTGATGATCCCTTCATCTTTGGTTCTCCTCGATGACCAGACGAAGGGCAGGAACACCAGCGGATACTCCATCCCCTTGCTCTTGTGGATAGTGACGATCTGCACCAGGTTCTCATCACTCTCCAGCCGCAGCTGCTGTTCGTCGCTGCAGTTTTTCTCCTCTGCCGCAAGCTTGCGTTCGTCGGCCAGCCAGCTCAGCAAATGCTCCATGCCCGGAAATTTAGACGATTCAACTTGCAGCAATTCAGCAAGTTGCAGGGTATTCGTCATTTTTCTATCGCCTTCGGGGAGAGCCAACAACACGCCGATAATCCCTTCGCCGCGCATCAAGCGGTAGAGCATCTGCATGAAACCCTGCTCGCGCCAGATTGCATGGTAAGTGTGAAAAGCCGCCGCCCTCTCTTCCCATCCCGCCTCATCTTCGCCCAGTGCATGAATGCGTTTTGCACTCCACCCCAACAGATGCGTCGCCAGGGCCGTGCGCAGCAGCACGGCATTACCCGGTTCGGCAACGGCGCGCAGCAAGTGTGAGAGATCACGTGCCTCGTCTGTCGCAAAGACGCTGTCACGGCTGATGGTGATGCTGTTGACGCCAACCCGGGAAAGTGCCTGACGAATATCATTGGCCTGAAAACGATCCCTCACCAATACAGCAATATCGCGTGCGGCAAGCGGGGTTTCACCGAGCAGCGCGCGCTTCTCTCCGCCAAGATTCAGCAGTTGCGCAATCTCGCTGGCACAGCCATCCGCGACATGCTCTCCCGCCCACTTCTTCGTAATCGTAGCACCATGCTTGTTCTCTTCATCGAGCGGCACGAACCAGGCAACCAGCGGTTCACCTTCGGCGCCGTCGATCGTCAGTGCGTTGTTGTCGGCCTTGCCGGCCGACGCCACCTCCTTGAAGGCGATATCCCTGTCATAAATAAAAGGGCTGTCCGCTCGTGCGAACAGCCGGTTGATGATGCCGACAAGGTTGGCGTGTGAGCGCCAGTTGACGCCCAGCGTGAAGTGCCCGCCCTGTGCCGCAGTATCGCGCCGCGCCTGCATGTAGGTGAAGATGTCTGCGCCGCGAAAGCTGTAGATCGCCTGCTTGGGATCACCGATCATGAAGAGGCCGCAATCGGCGCAGCCGCTGTAGATGGTTTCGAAGATGCGATACTGCACCGGGTCGGTATCCTGAAACTCATCGATCATCGCCAGCGGGTAGCGCTTGCGGATGCGCTCGATGAGTTTATATCTACCCTCGCCCTGCAGTGCCTGATCGAGTTTGTTCAGAAGGTCGTCGAAGAACAGCACGCGCTGCTGCGACTTATATTGGTCGATGGAAGCGCGGATGGATGCCGCGGCTTCAGAGAGCATTAAAATGCGCTGAAAACCGTCTATTTCTAGTGATATATCATGAAGTTGTTGTGCTTTATTAAATAATTTATGAGATGGGGCCAGTCCACCTTTTTTGACTGATGCCGGCTTCAGTGAGCTCTGGAGCTTTTCAGTTGTAAGCAGCTCGAATCCCACGGGCAGCACAGACGGGGCAATACCAACTGCAATCACATCCGAAATCGATGACAAGACGGCGTCAAGATTATCCTGTTTGTAATTGCCAGCTACACGTCTTAACACCGTTGAGGAGCTCAAAAGATCAATCACCTCGGCCTGATTTGAGCGCCACAAATCACTGAACTCAGTAAAGTAATTACTGCGCTGCTGCTCAAGTTTCTCAACTGCCTCTCTCCCAACCTGTGGCAGCAGCACTGCCTGCGGGTTATCGACCAGCAACTCCACATCTTTCAATAAGGCGTCAGGGTTTTTCCACTGCGCAGAGAGCCACTCGGCAAGTTGTGGTGGTGCTGCAGCAAAGTGGTTGCGCCAGAAATCCCTGGCCGCCTGCTGGCGCAGCTGCGACTCGTCGGTGATGAACTCGGCATCGAACAGCACCCCGCTCTCGAAGGCGCTCTCGGTGAGGGTGCGCTGACAAAAACCGTGAATGGTAAAGATCGCCGCCTCATCCATGCAGGTGAGCGCATCATGCAATCTTTGAATCACATTGGTGTTGGCTCGCAACGGCTGCAACAGCTCAGGCAGATCGGTTTCATCCGTATGCCCCTCCAGCCACTGCAGGGCATCGTAGATGCGCGTGCGGATACGATCACGCAGCTCCTCCGTCGCCGCCTCGGTGAATGTCACCACCAGGATGCTGCTGACACTCAACTCCTTCTCGATCAGCAGGCGCAGATAGAGGGCTGCAATGGTAAAGGTTTTACCGGTGCCGGCGCTGGCCTCGATGAGGCGCATGCCATCGAGCGGAAAGCTATTGATATTCAGTGTTTGCATCATCTCTCTCGAATGCTCTCAGTAACTCCACTATGCCGACAAAAACGTAGGGCGCAATAAGCGACAGCGCATTGCGCCGCATGGGAAGGTGCAATGCGCTGTCGCCTACATGGACGTAGGTGAGGGGCGTTAGCAGGACGCGGAAGCTTCGCTTATTGCACCCTACAGTTTTACAAATGAGATTGCCGCAGTCGCTTAGGCTCCCTCGCAATGACAGAATTATCCAGAAGCTACGTTACCCCTTACCGGATGCATTTAACATCGGCATGTAAACCTGCCGTGCAATCTGGCTGAAAGGCTCATCCAGTGGATTGCGACCACGCATCGCCTGCTCGAACCAGGGGTCAAGGAGGTCTCCCCGGGAGTATTGGCTGCCTTCCCATGCAAAGCCGGCAGATGAAATCGCGGCGCTTTCACCTTTATCGTCTGCGATCTTTTTGGCATAGGCAAAGGAAGTCGCCGGATAGAAGGGCAACGGCATATTCTGCCCCTGGCGAAAGAGCCTCACCAGCCCGTCCAGTTGCGAGACTGCTGCTTCCTGTTCTACTGCATCCAGCTTGAAGAGCTTGTCCTGAGCAAGATGGGTGCTCTCACCACCGCTGCCGGCAGCGCAGAGTACGAGGTGATCGATCCACAGCATCAGCTGATCCTTCGGCTTGAGTTTTGCCGGGCGGTAGCTGAAGCATCCACCGTTGACAAGCGCAGATACCCTGCCACTGATCGTCGCTGACTCGACGGCAACGCCAATATCGACAGGCGATCCCAATTGCTCCTGCATGCATGCAACCTGCTGTGAAAACTCCTCCAGCTGCCCGGTTGTCTGCGTGAAGGCGATCTCTCCAAAACTGCCATGCGGCAGTTCTCCGCGCGCCCTGGAAAGCTTCAAACAGCTCTCGCTATCACCACCATGCAGCAGTTCAGAGAGCACTTCATCTTTCAGACAATAGGCCTGCAGGAAATCCAGCTCGAACAGTTCACTCTCTGCAAGCGCCTCGCCATATTCGGCGTTTCCAACTCCGAGTCTTTTCAGGAAAGCGCGTGCAGGATTGACGAAGAAAGCCTTCAGGTCGCTCAGTTCGATCACATCAGTGAATTCATCCACCAAAGTCAGAGCGCCATCGATAAACTGCTGCCGCCCATCGCCGCGCTCGAGCCATTCCGCCGCATAACTTCCCAGAGTGAAATTACGTTCGCTGAACGGCTGCAACGGATGCTCTGTCAGCAGCTGTTGGCGAAGATCGCCATCGGCCAGCCCATAGCCCGACTGCACATAGTCGAGCAGCTCGGAGACAACCACCGAGGCCAGCTTGATGCTGTTATCCTGCTGGCTGTGGCCGACATAACTGATATAGAGCACCTCGCGTGCAGAGAGGATCGACTCCAGAAACAGGTAGCGGTCATCCTCACGCCGCGAGCGATCCCCCTTGCGCGGATGCTGCGCAATCAGATCAAACCCGAGCGGCTTGTCGATGCGCGGATAGTCCGAGTCATTCATCCCCAGCAGGCAGACGACGCGAAACGGAATAGAGCGCATCGGCACCATGTTGCAGAAGGTGACCCTGCCGGTCAGAAACCGCCGCGACCCCGAACCCGAGCCAATCTGTGAAGCCAGATGCTGGCGCAGTACCGATGCATCGATCCTGCCATCATATCCAGCCCGCGCCGCATGCTCGACCAGTTTGTCCAGCGCATCCCTGGCTGAGTTGAGAACCTGCTCCTCGTCCTCATCCGGCTGCAAGAGCTGCTCAATCATGCGATTGATTCTGCGCTGCCACTGCGCAATGTTCGCAGGAGTGGCCAGCTCTTTCCGCCACCCATCGAGTGCCTCGATAAACGCCTGCAGTTCGCCAAGCCACTGCGCCTCGTTGCCCTCGATATCGGTGAAGGGTGCAGTGGATTGATAGAGACCGCTTCCAGGAGAGAGGGCGTAACCAACAAAAAGGCGCTCGAATCCAAACGCCCAGCTATTGCTATTGTCGGCCTCATCGATACCCAGCTGCTGGCGATGTTCGTTGTCGATGCCCCAGCGGATGCCACTCTCCGAAACCCACTCACAAATACGCTCTACCGCCACCTGGTCGAGTTCGAAGCGCCTTTGAACTGCAGGCAGCTCCAGCCATGAGAGCACCGTTGGCGCCTCAAAGCGATCAAAGGGCAATTCCAGCCATCCAAGCAATGTTTCGACCAGCGGGTCCTGTGCGGCATCCGCCTGGTCGGCGATGCTGAAAGGAATATAGCGTTGCGCCGGCGCGCCGCCGAAAACCGCTTCGACATAGGGAGCCAGCTGATCGATATCAGGCGACATCACTACCAGGTCCTGCGGCGTCAGATCCTCTAATGATTCGAACAGCGACAGCAGTTGATCATGCAGCACCTGCACTTCACGCATTGGACTGTGACAGCTATGGATCTGGATTGATTTGTCAGCGGGTTCGATGATGCCAGCAGGCAACCCTTCACTTCCCCGCTGCTGCAGATTGAGAATATCCTCCTGCACAGCCGCCAGCAGAGTTCCCTGCTGTGGAGCTTCAAAAAAATCGAAATCCTCAGCCTGGTACTCATGCATCTGATCGAGAAAATCCCGCGCCTGCTTGCCCATGGAAGCCAGCAGCGGATTGCCCGCCATGTAGAGTTCGCTGACGTCAGCACGATCATGCTGCCGCCATAAACCGCGCAGGCGCGCCAGATCTTTTTCAGCGACAATATCTCCCCAGTAGTTGAGGCTGGGATTGAGCAAAAACAGATGCACCTCGATATGCTCTGCCAGCGATGCAATGATATCCAGGTAGAGAGGAGGCAGAGCCGAGAGGCCAAACAGCGTGATCCGCTGCGGCATCCCGGCCGCCGCCCCCTGTGCGTCGAGACTGACGCGGAACTCTTCGATCAGGGAGGCGCGATGCGGCTCGCTGGACTGCTCACGCA
>JAYELV010000033.1:0-5760 GCA_034717755.1 Pseudomonadota bacterium
GTCTTGTAGTTGTAGAAGGCGGGCCCCTGGATACCGGTGGTGCCGAGTTCGCGCAGCTTCTCATGCAGGGTCTTGCCCTCTTTGTGGGCGGCGACCTTGACCATGTGATAGGACTTGCGGTTGCCGCGGCTGTAGCGGGAGGACTCTTCGCACACTTCGTTGGAGTTCTTCCAGTCGAAGCCGTCGAATCCCATGCGCTTGCCCAGTTCGGCAAAAATCCACCAGTCAGGCTTGGAGTCTCCCGGTGCATCGTAGAACTTGGAGTAGAGACGGATGCGGCGTTCACCGTTGGCGCGTACGAAGTCCTCCTCACCCCAGGTGGCTGCCGGCAGCACGATGTCTGCAAACTTGGAACCGATAGGGTCACGCAGGTAGATATCCTGGTTCAGCACCACGGTGCCGCCGGAGTCCATACGCTTCTTCAAGGTCTCGACGATCCCCGCCCTGTCGGATGACTTCACCTGGTTGGGATTGTTGGTGACCAGCTCCTCGAACTTGTCGTTCAGTCCCTGGGAGCCGCACATCGCCTGAATCCAGGTGGTGCCGACGACATGTGCAAAACGCGTGTTGCCGGAGTAGAAGTAGCGATCGCAATCCAACGCCTGACGACGGCGCCCGGGACGCTTCTGTGCAGACTTGTTGCGTGGATAACCGCCGCCGCTGGTGCCGCCGCGCTGGTGTCCGCCGAAACGGCCGACGACCTGTCCGGGACGTCCGCCTGCTCCGCAGATAGTAGCCAGTGAGCTCACCGCATTGGTGTTGCCGGTGTTGTTTGACCAGTAGAAGCCCTTCTCGATACCCAGTGAGGTCTTGGGACGGGTACCATCCGCTTTGGGCTTGGCCAGCCACTCGGCTGCCTGCAGGATCTGCTCAACAGGGATGTTGGCAATCTTTGCAGCAACCTCGGGGGCGTACTCTTCCTGCTCGAGGTTCCACTTCTTGTAGTCCTCGAAACCCTTGGTCTGGAACTTGCCCCAGGTGGTGCGCCACTGCCAGGGGGTGTTACGCGTACCCTGGCCAAAACCGGAGCTTGACTCCCACTTGTTGTTGACCCACTTCTTGATCCACTCCGAATCTTCCCAGCCGTTCTCCATGATGACGCGGGCGATGGCGCCAAGAACAGGCGTGTCGGTGCCGGGATCGATCTGCAGAAACAGCGCGTTGCCTTTGCTTTTGGCATAGGCAAGACCGGCCGTTTCACGGATATTCACCCAGATAGTCTTCTGCCCGGCATCGATTGCCGGTTTCATGAACTGGTTGAAGATCATGGTCTTGGTTTCATAGGGGTCGGTGCCGCAGATCATCAGCACTTCCGCGTCCCCCCAATCCTTGTAGGCGGGACCAAAGTTATCGAAACCCGCATCGCGGAAACCCGGCGTCGAAGTGACATTAGCCGGGGTATCGTGCATGGTCCAGTTGGCGGTCTTCATGCTGCGGCGCGCAAACTTGGAGCCTGCATAGGTGTTTTCGACGAACTGGTAGGAGTAGATCTTCATGCCGTAGGCGTTGGCGCCATGCTTCTCGACCGTGTGCTTCATCAGATCCGTCGCCACATCCAGCGCCAGCTCCCACGAAACCGGCTGCAGGGCGCCATTGATGCGAATCATCGGCGACAGCATGCGGTCACTGGTGGGCTTGTCCGGGTTGTAGCACTTCTGTGCAATGGTGCCGCCGCGGATCGAGGAGTCGCCGCCGAAGTTGACCGCCTTGGCGTCCTTGTCGGGGATGACAACGACATTGTGCGCCTTGCCTTCGTGCATCACCACGTTGTGCTGCGTCGGGGCAACCCATGCCTGCAAAGCGCCTGTCGGGAAATCGATGTCAAAGGCATTGTCAGCAGCCTTGGGACCGCCATCCGGGGTACCCACGGGCCAGCGGTAAACCTTGTAGCCGCAGGCCACGATGCAGTAGTCACAGCAGGTGGTCAATACCTCCGCGCTTTTTGGAGGCAGCGGAGTCTTGTCCTGGGGAATATAGTCTTTAGTAACCATTATGTTGTCTCCTGGGATTCCATCAGGTTTTCGTTACGGCCATACAACAGCCCCATCATGCCAACAGCGTAAACGTCGTCGCCATCCACTTCCAGCAATACCTGAGGAATACTCTGGTAAGCCTGGCCCGAGACGATGATGCCATGGCGGGTGAGGTCATAGGTGGAGAGATGCAAAGGACACTGTCCCAGTACGCGATGTTCACCGACTGCCTGGTATTTACCGTTCATCGGGCCGCCCTGGTGCGTGCACAGGTAGCTGAACGCCACCACGTCGCGCTGCTTGCCAACGCCGCCGCCCGCTTTTGCGCCATCCATCTTGACGACGAAACACTGCGAGTTTTTACCATCATCCGGGTAGTTGAAATCCAGTGGCTGGTTCTCTTTCAGCTGGCTCAGCTTGGCTACCAGTTTGCGCGGATAAGTCACCACGCGCGCCTTGGCGTTGGCCTCGCCGGGCAGCAGACTGATAGAAATGGTGCTGGCTGCAATAGCAGCGCTGCCTGAATACATCAGGAACTGGCGGCGATTGAGCATGCATTTGCCATGGTCAGCCGCAGTCTCGTCTTTATTGCTCTGTTTTTTGATTAAGTCACTCATTACTTTGCCTCCTGTGCGGCTTCCAATTCAGCCTTGGTGAACAGAGGTGCATAGGGTGGTTGCTTGGGCTTCTCCATCGTAATCTCAGGACCAGAGAAGGCGCCAAGGAATGCCACCAGATCTTCTTTCTCCTCGTCGCTCAAACCCAAAGGCTTGATCAGCTTGGACTTGTTTTCAGGGAACAGCGTGGTGCGCCCCTCCTCGTCAAATCCGCCTGCATTATAGAAGTCGACGACCTCTTCGAGGGTGTAGAAGACACCGTTATGCATATAGGGAGCTGTATACTCGATATAGCGCAGCGGTGCGGTGCGGAATTTCCCTTTGTCCCACTTGTTCTTGGAACGGTAGTAGAAACCCCAGTCAGACTTGGCTGTACGATAACCCTCTTCGGTCTGCCCCTTGGCATACTGCTCGAAGCGGAAGGTAACCTGCGCCAGACCATCCTCTTCCCAACGCTTGTTGGCGGGAATGCCGATATTGTGATAGTCGAGATCGGTCGACAACGAACCGTTGTGACAGTTGATGCAGCCGGCTTTGCCGTTGAACAACGCCATACCACGAACCTGCTGCTCATCCAGGGCTGACTTGTCACCCTTGAGATATTTATCCAGCGGCACTTCATACTCACCGGTGGTGTTCATGGTGCGCTCGAATGCGGAGATCGCAAACCAGACATCATCGATCAGCGGCCACTCGGTGCCAAAGACATCTTTGAAACGCTTGCGATATTCAGGAATCACCGCCATGCGCGCTTCCATGAGGTCATCTTCACCGTTGCCGGCCACGCCGCCCTTGGCGGCCGCCTTTGCCTGCTTCTCGTTGGAAGAGGCAGAGCCCGCCCAGAACTGACGTGGAAAATAGGCGCTGTTGATGATGGACTGGCTGTTGCGCCAGTGCACCGTACCGGGATAACCCCGTGAGAAGTCCTCGGCCCAGGCCCAACCCTGGTCAGGTTCATGGCAGGTAGAGCAACCGGTGGAAGCGTCACCGCCTACGCGGGGATCGAAAAACAACATCTTGCCGAGCTCCACTTTTTCCGGAGTGGTCTTGTTATCGGGTGGAATCGGAGCCTCACCCAGTGGGGCCAAAGCAGGTGGAGCAGCCTTCGCCGTTCCTGCAGCACTCTTTTCATTGGCCGCCTGCGCAATGCCGGCAGCCAACACAGTCGCAACTGCAGCAGCAACGAGGGTAGGAGCAATTTTATTAGCACTCATCATAATATCCTCGATTAGTTACGGACCTGCGTCCAGTTTTCGATGGCCTCGTACTTGGCCGGATAGGGCTGATCCCAAACATATTCAGGACCGCTCAATTCATCGCCGGAAAGCGCCTCGAGAAATGCAACCAGCTCTTTCTTCTCCTGGTCGTTGAGACCAAGCGGTTTCAGCTTGTCGCTCTTGTTGCTGTCCTTGCCGCCGCCATTGTTATAGAACTCCACCACATCGGCCAGCGTTGCAATCATGCCGTTGTGCATGTAGGGCGAGCTGTATTTGAGTTCACGCAGCGAAGGCGTGATGAACTTGCCCATATCCTCATCCATCAGGGTGATGTTGTAGTAGCCCGGATCGCGCTTCAGATTCATGTAGTTGGGTATACCCTGGAACATGGTGAAGGCGATGAATGCCTGGTGGTTCATGGGGTCCATGAAGACATCGAAGTTCTCGGGAACACCGGTGTTATGCGGCTTTCCATCGGTCATCATCGAACCATTATGACACTGTACGCAGCCGGCCTTGCCTTTGAACAACGCCATGCCCTTGTTGGCGGAGTCGGACATCTTGCCCGCATCGAATGGAGAGCCTTTAGAAGTCAGCGTCTTCATATACTCGGGAATCGCCTTGCGCACGGAGCCGTTGGAGGGTTCACCGTAGCCGGCATCCTTGAACATCTTCACATAGACGGGATCCTGCTTGACACGCTCCTGCATGACCCGCATATCCATGTTCATGATGTAGTCTTCGGTAAGCATCTCACGCGTCATGTCATTGAGATTGGTGCCGATCCTGCCGTCCCAGTTCCACACTTTTCTGTGCGCTACATTGACCAGCGACGAAGCGTTGCGGAAGTGGCCGTTGCCGGGGTAGCCGGGAGACAATGCTTTTTCACTCGCATAGCCCTTGGCGGGCACATGACAATCGGCGCATGAGATAGCCGCGTCACCGGAGAGACGCTTGTCGAAAAAGAGACGTTTGCCCAGCTCGGCTTTCGCCTTGTCGATTTCCAACTGCGGCAAGGGCCCGATATCGGGAGCATCAGCAGCCTGCACAGCCGCCGCCAACCCAAGCCCCAGTGTAGCGGCCAGAATGGCTCGCCCTGTCGTGACTCGTACAACCATAGGATTTCCTCCAGGTTTTATATAACATTGCCGGTGTTTTAGTGCCCGAAGCAGATTACCCGAAGCGGCCAATACACCGACAGCCTGCCCTATACATGCACAAAGCAGACCAACTTTTTTGCTTTTCGCCAATCCCTTGAAAAACCTTGTTCCAGTGATGTTTTATTGATCTCGATCAATTGCCAGCAGAGGCAGCATTGAATAATTCGTTCCAATCACCACAAACAGAACATCATATTGTTCAGAACGAAAATTACAGTTTGCAGTCATCAGCAGGCGGTTTGCAGTAAAGACGTGGAGCAGAAACTGCCTACTGCAAACTGACGGCTGCCAACTATTTCAAAACGTGGCGGATGGCTTCAAGGATGACCGAGGGCGGGGTTGCATGGGGGAAGATAAAACGGAGTTCGCCGTTGGGGTCGATCAGGTAGATCACGGCCGAGTGGTTGACCGAGTAGCCGAAGGCGGAGCCTTTGAGCTCGACCTCGTAGTACTGCGCCCCGTAGAGCGCAGCAACCCCGGCAACCTCTTTTTCGCTGCCGGTCACTCCAATCAGGTTCGGATGAAAGTAGGCGACATACTCATCCAGAAGTTCAAAGGTGTCCCTTGTCGGATCGACGCTGACAAAAACACCCAGCACCTTTTTCAGCTCTTCATCATCGAGTTCATTCAGCGCCTGGGTCATGAACGAGAGCGATGTCGGGCAGATATCCGGACACTTGGTATAGCCGAAATAGAGCAATACCACCTTGCCGCGATGCTCCTTGAGTGAGAAGTCACCTTTGCTGGAGTGGAGCCTAAAGTCTCCGCCCGAAGGGGCTTCGGTGATGCCGGG
>JAYELV010000034.1:0-1254 GCA_034717755.1 Pseudomonadota bacterium
TTTTGCTCCTTGCAGGTCGCCCAGAGCTTGCAGGACGCTGCCGAGGTTGTTGACGATTGTGGCTACCTCGGGATGATCAGGGCCATATGCTTCTTCTGCAAGAGACAAAGCCCGTTCAAACAGAACTTTAGCCTCGGCGAATTCCACACGTCCGCGCAAATACATGCCTGTTTGATTCAAAATACGTTGCGTTACTTTAGGAGCCACCTCTCGTAATTCGGCGTGAGCAGCCACCGCCAGAGCGTGAGGCAAAAGGCGTGAGCACTGATACCATGTCCGTACGTCATCGCTATCAGGGGGAAAGGCGGAACTCAAGAGACGTACAACTGTCTCTGTCCACCCCTTCCTGTCGTCTTCACTCAAACGGTCACGTACCACAACCTGAACCAGCCTGTGAACAGACAGGAATTCCGCGCTTGTATCAATCAGAGAGTATTGCCTGAGAGCTTTTATAGCACGATTCATTGCCAGTTTGTCGGTTGCTGTTGCTGCAAGTGGTTCAGGGAGATGTTCTGTTCCCCCGCACAAAAGCTCCAGGGGGATGTCGTCCGGAGCCAAAAAGGCGCACAGATTCAGCAGATCCGCAGCAACCGGAGATTCCTTGCTGACCTGCTCCATAGCAAGGGACCATGTGGTAGCTACCGAATCGGGATAGTCCGGCGGATGGGACTCGTCCACCCAGAGTTCCTTTCGCCGTGGTTGGAATAGTTCCTGGTACTCGGTTAGCGCGATGCCAGTCGTTTCGATATATGCACCTGCCTGCTCCAGCGCCAGAGGCAGGTTGCCTAGCTCGTCTGCGAGCGCATCTGCAGCTTTATTGTCCTCCTGCCCCGTACGCTTGCAGAGGAATTCGATTGATTCCGCTCGATCAAATACCCGAGCTGGCATCAGTTTCGCCACACCGCCCCAAAGAGGATTGCGAGATGTGATGATTACGTGACCTGCGCCTCCTAGAGGTAGGTAATTGCGAATCTCTCCGGAGTCCTGAGCGTTATCAAAGATGAGCAGCCAGCCGGGATTATGCTCCAGCCAGCGCTTCACTGCTTTGGCTATCTCTGTTGGATCTTTGGACTCTTTCTCCGGCAAATTCAGATCCACGGCAAGACTGGCATAATCAGCAGCCATCGTCGCCGGCTCCTCAGACCGGATCCACCAGATGATTCTGTAATCAGCCTTATGGCGGTAGATATACTCAACAGTAAGCTGGGTCTTACCCACACCGCCCATGCCAGTTATAGCCTGTTTCCATGCGGC
>JAYELV010000035.1:0-1250 GCA_034717755.1 Pseudomonadota bacterium
ATACCACAACATCCTTGAAACGCGGCCTGGGTTTCTGGTTGCTGCTCTTCTATGGAGTAGGAAATATCCTCGGCGCAGGGATCTATGTGCTGGTGGGAAAAGTTGCAGCGCAGGCGGGTTATTTTGTGCCGCTCTCATTTATGCTGGCGGCATTCGTTGCCGCTTTCAGTGCCTTTACCTATGCCGAGCTGTCGGCTCGCTACCCGTTTGCAGCCGGGGAAGCTGTCTATCTGCAGAAAGGGTTTGGAGTAACCTGGTTGTCGAGCGCCACGGGGCTATTGATTGCCATGGCAGGGATCCTCTCCGCCGCGACCATTGCACGCGGTTTCGTCGGCTATCTGCAACTCTTCGTCGAAATACCACAGTGGCTGGCGATTGTAGCCTTGTTGATGGTGCTTGGGGCAGTTGCGATATGGGGGATTTCCCAGTCAGTCAAGGTGGCGGCTCTCTTTACCCTGCTGGAATTTATCGGACTGCTGCTGATTATCTTCACCGGCAGTGCGCAGCTTGAGAGGCTCCCGGGGATTATTGAAAATTTACCGGCATTGAACCAGTGGCATCTGTGGCCTGGTATTTTTGCCGGCGCATTTCTGGCCTTTTATGCATTTATCGGGTTTGAGGATATGGTCAATGTGGCGGAAGAGGTGCGCGAGCCTGAAATCAATATGCCGCGGGCGATTTTGTGGGCATTGATCACTGCAACCCTGCTGTATGCGATGGTCTCTCTTGTTGCCGTGGTCAATCTTTCACCACGGGAACTGGCCGCTAGTAAGGCGCCGCTGGCTGATCTCTACACTGCTGCAACAGGCAGGAAAGCCGTGGTGATTTCATTGATCAGCCTGTTTGCCATTGTCAATGGCGCACTGATCCAGATTATTATGGCCTCCCGGATTTTTTATGGGATGAGCCGCAGGGGATGGCTTCCCGCTCTATTTGGTCGCGTCAGCCGGCGTACTCACACCCCGGTGATAGCCACGCTGTTGGTGACATTATGCATACTGGTATTGGCCCTGTGGTTTCCGCTGGTGAAACTTGCAGCTTCCACGAGCTATCTGATACTGAGTGTATTCCTGCTGGTCAATCTGGCGTTGCTGAGGATTCGTGTCATCTATCCTCTGCCGGAAAATGTCAAAGGCTATCCAGTGTGGGTTCCTGTGATGGGCGCAACAGGATCGCTGTTATTACTAATCGCCCAGCTCATCTTCAGGGGCTGAGATGCTGATTATGCCGCTGGTGCGCCGGGAACGACA
>JAYELV010000036.1:0-1247 GCA_034717755.1 Pseudomonadota bacterium
GGTAATTTCCTGCAGCTTGACTCAATACTTTTGCAGAGCTAAGAAGTTCAACAACTTCAACCTGATCCACTCGCCATAGCTCACACAGTTCGGCAAAGCAGTTGCTGCGCTGCAGTTGCAACTGTTCAAGCATCTCTCTCCCGACCTGTGGCAGCAGCACTGCGTGCGGGTTATCAACCAGCAACCCCACATCTTTCAATAAGGCGTCAGGGTTTTTCCACTGCGCAGAGAGCCATTCGGCAAGTTGTGGTGGCGCTGCAGCAAAGTGGTTGCGCCAAAAGTCCCTGGCCGCCTGCTGGCGCAGCTGCGACTCGTCGGTGATGAACTCCGCATCGAACAGCACCCCGCTCTCGAAGGCGCTCTCGGTGAGGGTGCGCTGACAAAAACCGTGAATGGTAAAGATCGCCGCCTCATCCATGCAGGTGAGCGCATCATGCAGCCTTTGAATCACATTGGTGTTGGCTCGCAACGGCTGCAACAGCTCAGGCAGATCGGTTTTATCCGTACGCCCCTCCAGCCACTGCAGGGCATCGTAGATGCGCGTGCGGATACGATCACGCAGCTCCTCCGTCGCCGCCTCGGTAAATGTCACCACCAGGATGCTGCTGACACTCAGCTCCTTCTCGATCAGCAGGCGTAGATAGAGGGCTGCAATGGTAAAGGTTTTACCGGTGCCGGCGCTGGCCTCGATGAGGCGCATGCCATCGAGCGGGAAGCTGTTGATTTTCAGTGTTTGCATCATCTCTCTCGAATGCTCTCAGTAACTCCACTATGCCGACCAAAACGTAGGGCGCAATAAGCGACAGCGCATTGCGCCGCATGGGAAGGTGCAATGCGCTGTCGCTTATTGCACCCTACAGTTTTACAAATGAGATTGCCGCAGTCGCTTAGGCTCCCTCGCAATGACAGAATTACCCAGAAGCTACGTTACCCCTTACCGGATGCATTTAACATCGGCATGTAAACCTGCTGTGCAATCTGGCAAAAAGGCTCATCCAGTGGATTGCGACCACGCATCGCCTGCTCGAACCAGGAGTCAAGGAGGTCTCCCCGGGAGTATTGGCTGCCTTCCCATGCGTAGCCAGCAGATGAAATCGCGGTGCCTTCATCTTTTCCATCGGCGATCTTTTTGGCATAGGCAAAGGAAGTCGCCGGATAGAAGGGCAACGGCATATTCTGCCCCTGGCGAAAGAGCCTCACCAGCCCGTCCAGTTGCGAGACTGCTGCTTCCTGTTCTACTGCATCCA
>JAYELV010000037.1:0-1245 GCA_034717755.1 Pseudomonadota bacterium
GACACCCGCGACCATGGCATAGGCCATGCCCTCTGGGATACTGATCAGGGCCACAGTGAGGCCTGATCCAAAATCGGGGACGATGGTTTTAGGGCTGAATTTTAAGTTAAGTTTCACACGCTCCCTCCTGGTAAATATTTTTTCTGGCTCATGCCTCTTGAAGTAAGAGTGGTTCAATCTTGCAGATTGAACCACTCTTGTTACGCATTATTGCAGCGACATCGCAATACGAATGCGGTCTTCTTCGTCTATGTAATGATCGTGGCTGTCATCGCCGACGGCGATATGTACCCAATTGATCTTGCCGGTGAAAGCGTTTTTGCCCGTGCGGTCAAAATCGTCGCAGATGGGCGCGCCCGCTTTTTCGCCGACGCTGGCGGTAGAGTCGGCGGAGAAAATCATGGGATGGGTGTTTTCAACACGGCCATCTGTCACCTTTTCTCCATTCACATACAAAGAAGCTGTCCCGCCTTGGCCCAGGCCGCCGCCATCATACTCAAAGTCCATCTGCACCTGAATAAGGCCGCTGGGCAATGGGTCGGGGGCTTCGACGGTGAACATCTGTAAACCGAGCAAATTGTACACATATTTGAGCTTGTTTTCTTTGGCATACAAAGCCCAGCCGCCAAAATTGCCGCCCTGCGCGATGATCGTGCCGTCAACGCCCGCTTCTGGCACGGTGATTTCGGCCGTTGCTGACCAAGATTTGTTTTTGGTGTTGATCAGGGCGTGTTCGGTGAGGCGCACCATGCCGGGGAAGAGCGTTTGTGAATTACCTGTGATCAGTTCCGGCCGTCCCGCGATTTCCGGATTGAGCCGTTCGCCGCTGCGATCATCAATCGGCAGCACGTTGTAACGAACTGCTTCAATCAGCCAGAGCCGCTGCAGTTTGTGCAGTTTCTCTGGCATTTCTTTGGAGAGGTCGTTCGCTTGCGTCCAATCTTCGTTGGTGTTGTACAGTTCCCACACGTCATCGTCGAGGGCGAGCATATTACCGCCGACCAGTTCCCAGGGGGTTTTGTGTTTGGTAACGGCCGTCCAGCCTTTGTGGTAGATGCCGCGGTTGCCAAACATCTCAAAATACTGGGTTTCATGCTGCTCCGGCGCATCCGCATCATTGAAGGAGTAGAGCATACTGGTGCCTTCAATCGGTTTTTGCTGCATACCGTTTACAAAAGTGGGTTGTGGCAGCCCCGCCGCTTCCAAAATGGTGGGGGCGATGTCGATAACGTGGCTGAACTGTTG
>JAYELV010000038.1:0-3124 GCA_034717755.1 Pseudomonadota bacterium
GATGGATCACAACAGCTGTATGATCGAGCCACCAACAGTGAAGATCGAGGGCCCATTGCGTGGCGTCAATGGGATTGAGCAGGGAATTGATCAGGAATCAGAGAATGACGTCAACAGAGTGCTTGTCACCTATGATCCGGACCAGGTGTTGAATCCCGAGGCATTGATCGCTACTTATTCGCATCAGCTTGCTTATCAGCTGGGAACTCAGGCAAAAGAGCCGCCGCCCGGTGGGGAGCAAAACCTGCCGCATGTCACAGAGGTGCTGGCGGTGTTCATGGGATTCGGCCTGATGTTCGCCAACAGCGCCTTTACCTTCCAGACCGGCGGCTGTGGAAGCTGCAAACGCCCCGGCACAAACCGCAGCAGCTATCTCTCCCAATACGATACCACCTACGCACTGGCCATTTTCAGTGCTCTCAAACAGATCCCCAACAACAAAGTGCTGCCGCACCTGAAAAAATCACTACGCCCCTTCTACAAAAAAGCAGCTAAAGAGATTGCTACAAGAGGGGAGGGGCTGCAGCAATTAAAGTATCTGGAGGCAGAGAAATTCAACCACAGATAAACACAGATGCACACAGATGTTTGTAATATCGTAACTATTCAGCACCCCCGGGATCGTCACTGCTATGGGGCATATCTTCCGGAAAATGCCGTGAATACATCCATGTAGGCTCGCTTCGGCATCCCTGCCTCCGACGTTTCCTCCAGATATACCCCATAGCAGTGACTCATTTGCTGGTTATAGAAGATGCTGAATAGTTACGTAATACCTTAATAATCCCGTGTGAATACCGTCATTGCGTCGGCGGGGCCTCCTCGCAATGACTTGGTGGATGCTGTAAAAAGATGCATTATCCCCCTTGCGTTCTTCAGGCATCCTCTCATATACGGCGTTATTGAGAGTTGCAGATGTTTTACCTATTTCTATGATCTGTGTTTATCTGTGTGCATCTGTGGAAAAATGTTTTTATGGCTCCTTGCCACGCAGCGGCTTGAGCAGGTGTTCCAGGCCGTTGATCTTGATCTCCAGGCAGAGTGTCATCAACATGCCCAGTCGCCCCGGAGGGAATCCCTTCTGCTGGAACCACAGCAGGTAGGGTTCAGGAAGATCGATCAGCGCCCGGCCGCGGTATTTACCAAATGGCATCTGCATGTTTGCCACTGCCAGTAAATCCTCTGTTTCGAACATCAGTCGCTGCGTGGTTGTTTATTGAAGACTCCTATCAGTTGCTGCTTACGAGTTAATTCGGCAGTGCCATCCTCGGAAACGATCAATCGGTAGTTCTCCTTGATCTCGGTGTCAGCTGCCTGAACACAATCCAGGGCGATCTGCGTAGGACTCATGCTGCCCCAGAAGCAGCGGCGTACAGCTGTTTCATCGGTCGCGGTGTAGATATCAGCACGGCCTTCGAACTGAACATCGATCTTCTTAAACCCGGGTTCGTTTTCAGATGTCGCGATCCATATTCCACTGCCGGGATGAGGTGAACAGCCAACAAGCAGCAGGGCGATGAAGAGGAAAAAACTTTTCACAATAGAGTTGTTCATAAGGTTATCCTAGATATCACCCCAGCTTGAACTGCTGCGGCGTCTGAATCGCATCAGCGGTAGCAGCCAGCCAAGCAGTACCGAGAACAGAACAACAGCGGCGCCGATCATGAACCAGCGCTGCTCGTACGTATTACTCAATTCACGGTTCTGCTGCTGCAGATCTGCGTTTTGACGTTTGAATGCTGTCAGTTGTTTGTGCAGATCTGAGCGTTCACTGGCAATCTGGATGGCGTTGGCGGCACTCTGTTTGATGCCAGCCAGGTCCTGGGTCAGTGTCTCATTTTCACGGGAAGTTTTCTGATACTGCTGTTGCAGGCTGGAGTAGTCTGCTTGCAACTGCGTGAGTCTGCTTCGAATCTGATCAGGTTCCGCCTGTAGCTCATGCATGCGCTGTTGCAATGACTGCAGCTGCTTCCGGGCTGTAGGTTCCGCAGAGAGAAAACGCAGCAGCACATAGCCGGTCTTGCCATTGCTGGTGCGCACCTGCGCATAGCCACTCTTTTTGTCTGTACTCAATACCTCAACCGGGGTGCCGCTTTTGAGCATCTTGATAATACGTTTGCTGCTTCCCGGCGCACTGCGAAAGGTGATCGACAGCTCATCAGAGACATAGAGGCTCTCTGCCAGTGCATCGTTGATGGGGGCGATGATGCCGGCGGAGAGCACCAATCCGGTAATAATCTGTTTCATCATGCCAGTAGAAACTCCATTAAAGCTTTTTGCGCATGCAGACGGTTTTCGGCTTCATCCCAGACGACGCTGTGCGGATTGTCAATGACATCAGAAGCAACTTCTTCACCCCGATGCGCGGGCAGACAGTGCATGAAGAGAGCATCTTTTGCAGCTGCCGCCATCATCTCAGTGGTTACCTGGTAACCGGAAAAAGCTGTTTCACGCGCCTTTTGCTCCTCTTCCTGTCCCATGCTGGCCCATACGTCGGTAACAATCAGGTCGGCGCCAGCTGCTGCCGCCATCGGATCACGAAAGATCTCACAGTGCCCCGAAGCAGGCTCGAGAATTTCTGTAAGTGGATCAAAACCCCGGGGACAGCCGATGTTCAGTTTGAAATCGAGTAGCCTGGCTGCGTTGATATAGGAGTGGCACATGTTATTGCCATCTCCAATCCAGGTCACGGTTTTTCCCTGAATATCACCCCGGTGTTCAAACCAGGTCTGCATATCAGCCAGCAGCTGACATGGATGATACTGATCTGTCAGGCCGTTGATGACAGGAACAGCTGAGTGCTGTGCAAAAGCCTCCACTATATCATGTGAGAAGGTGCGAATCATGATGATATCGACCATGCTCGAGAGTACACGCGCACTGTCTGCAACAGGCTCGCCTCGTCCCAGTTGAGTGTCTCGAGAGGAGAGAAACAGGGCGTGGCCACCCAGCTGCTCCATGCCAGCTTCGAAAGAGACGCGTGTGCGGGTTGAAGATTTTTCAAAAATCATGGCGAGCGATTTGCCACTGAACGGGTGATGCTGCACACCTTTCCTGCGCATCGCCTTGAGCTCGGTAGCACGCTGGATGATATTGCGAAATTCAGCAGGAGAGAGATCCAGCA
>JAYELV010000038.1:3224-19844 GCA_034717755.1 Pseudomonadota bacterium
TTTTCAAAAATCATGGCGAGCGATTTGCCACTGAACGGGTGATGCTGCACACCTTTCCTGCGCATCGCCTTGAGCTCGGTAGCACGCTGGATGATATTGCGAAATTCAGCAGGAGAGAGATCCAGCAAGGTCAGGAAATGACGTGTTTGTTTCATAAAATAACTCTATAAAAAGTATTATGTTTTAAGTTTTAGGTTTTAAGTCACCAACCTAAAGCATAACTTGGCAATTCTCAATGTACCAAAACAGTACCGATATCTTAAAAGACTTGTAACTATTCAGCATCTACAGGATCGTCACTGCTACCGGGTATATCTTCCGGAAAATGCCGTAAATACATCCATGTAGGCTCGCTTCGGCATCCCTGCCTCCGAAGTTTCCTCCAGATACACCCAATAGCAGTGACTTAATGGCTGATTTCAGAGGATACTGAATAGTTACAAAGATTTTTACCACGAAGCACACGAAGACCACGAAGAATCAATTGCGCACAAAAATGCCTTCGTGCTCTTCGTGTGCTTCGTGGTGAGTATCTTTCTACATTTAGAATTGCTAAACATAACCACCTAAAACTTAACTCTTAAAACTTTCCTTAATCAACTTGCTGAGGCCTTGTATCAGCTTATCTGCATCGTTGAGGTCCATATTGAGCGGTGGCAGCAGGCGGATGACAGAATCTGCGGTGACATTGATCAGCAGTCCCCGCTCTAGCGCCATGCCGACCAGTTCGGTACAGGGGCGATCCAGTTGGATGCCAAGCAGGCAGCCTGCGTGGCGAATATCAACCACAGCATCGATAGCATCGAGCTGTGTTGTGAAGCCATTGGCAAGATAATCACCAAGAGATTTTGCCCGCGCGGGGATATTCTCCTTCTGCATAGTGTCCACGACTGCAAGGGCAGCAGCGCAAACCAGCGGGTTTCCGCCGAATGTCGAGCCATGCGAGCCTGGCGCAAACAGATCAGCCGCCTCTCCGCGGGCAAGGCAGGCGCCGATGGGTACGCCATTGCCAAGGGCTTTGGCGACAGTCATGACATCCGGTTTTGCAGATTCATGCTGCCAGGCAAACCAGCGGCCTGTGCGACCCATGCCGGTCTGGATCTCATCCAGCATCATCAGCCAGTTGTTGTCGTCACACAGTTTGCGAATTGTGCTCAGGTAACCGGCGGCAGGAATGTTGACTCCACCTTCACCCTGCACAGGCTCGACCAGTACAGCAGCAATATTCTGTGATTTTTCGGCAAGGGCCTCAAGCGCTTCGATGTCGCCGTAGGGCACACGCATAAAACCTTGCACCAGAGGTTCGAAGCCGGCCTGAACCTTGCGGTTGCCGGTCGCAGTAAGCGTTGCCAGGGTGCGCCCGTGGAAGCTGTTCTCCATGACGACAATGGCGGGATCCTTGATATTGTTGCGATGTCCATGCAGGCGCGCCAGTTTGATGGCGGCTTCATTGGCTTCAGCGCCGGAGTTGCTGAAGAAGACGCGATCCATTTCCGCGAGCGACGTCAGGGCGTCTCCCAGTTGCTGCTGATTTTCAATTCCATAGATGTTGGATGTGTGTACCAAGGTCGATGCCTGTTCACACAGTGCGCTGGTCACAGCCGGGTGCGCATGGCCGAGACTGCACACGGCGATGCCTGAAATCGCATCCAGGTAGCGTTTTCCCGCCTTGTCCCACAGCCATGATCCTTCACCTTTGATGAAGGTGACATCCAGCCGTTTATAGGTCGCCATTAATGATTGCGACATGATTATCTCCTGACTGTTCCGGGGAGATTGCCATATCCCCAAGCATAAACAACAAAACCCGTGCAGTGGCACGGGAAAAACGAGTAATAATATTGGTTTGGATCGGCTTTTGCAAATCTTAATTCAGCACTCACTACTCAGCACTCAGCACTCAGCACTCAGCACTCAGTACTCAGCACTCAGTACTCAGTACTCAGCCCTCAGTACTCACGACTATCTCTTAGCGCCGCCCATAAAAATCCGGTACAGCAGCGGCACCATGATGAGTGTCAGTACTGTCGAGAAAGCCAGTCCCCAGACGATAGCTGTGGCGACCGGCCCCCAGATCAATGACTTTCCGCCGAGTCCTGTCGCCAGCGAGAAGAGACCGGCAACAGTTGTCAGTGATGTGATCAATATCGGTATGACGCGGCGTCTTGCTGCATACAGGGTGGCGTGCAGCACGCTCATACCGGCCTGCATGCGTGCATTGGCCGCAGAGATCAGGACGATGGCGGCATTCACCGCGATGCCTGCGAGGGCGACAACCCCGTATAGTGTATACAGGCTCAGCGGATTGTTGGTGATGAACATGCCGAATACCACCCCGGTAAATGCCATCGGCACAGTAGCCAGGATCATGAATGGCTGCCAGTAGCTGCGAAACTGGGTGCCGAGTATCAGGTACATCAGGCCGACGCCAAAAATAAACAGCACACCGATCGAGTCCATGCTCTCCTGGATGTCATCCAGTTCACCGGAGAAGTCGAGATCAATATCGGGGTATTTTGATTGATAGCTGCTCCACTCCTCGTTCAGGCGCGCATTGGCCGTGACAGTATCGATCAGTGTGTCATCGAGATCGGCTTCGACGGTGATCGCACGCCTGAAGTTGTAGTGGCGGATGTTGCCGAGGCCCTGCTGACGGGTTTCGCGCACAAGTTCACCCAGAGGTATGCTGCCGCCATCTGCAACAGGCAGACGGAAATTCAGCAGTTCGGCGATATCGTCAGTGACGCCATTGTCAGCTTTGACACGCACCTCCAGCTTCTCACCTGCATCACGCATTTCGGCGACGATGATACCGTCGACCAGTAGCTGAATAGTGCGGTTGACCTCAAGAGGATTGAGGCCGGCGCGGTTGATGGCGTCTTCATCGAGTATCAGCAGCAATTCCGAACGGCCGCGGCTGGCATCGTCCTCGATATCCTTGACGCCTTCGATGGATGCGAGGATTTGACGAATGGTGTTTGCGGCAGCGCGTATTTCATCGTACTGATCACCACGCACCTTGACACTGATCGGCTTGGCGGTCGGCGGTCCGCCTGACATGCGCATGAAGGAGATTTGCATCGGCCCCGGTGTATCGAGAACCGCTTCCCGCATCGATTCGATCATCTCATCGACACTGCGTAAATCGGCCGTTTTGGGGTTGAGTCCGACCAGGATCTGGCCATATTGATCACCCAGGCGGGGCTCCATTTCGGTAAACATATTGCCGGAGTAGCTGATGACGGCGCGAGTCTCTTCCTCTCTGATCCGCGCCTTGACCTTTTGCTCGATCTGCAGCACCTTTTTCATGGTCTCTTCGAGAGGAGAGGCGGGCGGCATCTCGATGTTGATGTAGAAGAGCCGCAGAGGATCGGCTGCAAAAAAATCCATGCGCACCAGCCCTGCGGCAACCACCCCGATCGAGGAGAGGAACAGCAGAAACACCAGTGCTAGAGAGAGCCAGCGATGACGCATCGCCTTGATCAGGATGCGCACATAGGCAATCTGGATGCGGTGCGTATATTTCAGGCGATAGATGTGGATGCGCGACGGCTTGTCGAAACTGATTTTGGCAGCAACCGTATGTGCGGGCAGCATCCAGAACGCTTCGACCAGGGAGATGGCCAGCGCGATGGTGACCACCAGCGGGATCACGCGCATGAAATCTCCGAGGATGCCAGGCAGCAGCATCAGCGGCATGAAGGCGGCCATGGTGGTCAGCACCGCAGTGGTCACCGGACGGGCGACTTCGCGCAGTGATTCGACAGCTGCGGTGAAGGCATCGACGCCATGGCGTAAACGGTAGTAGATCGCCTCGACCACGACCACGGCATCATCCACCAGCATGCCGAGCACGATGACGATGCCGAGCAGTACCGTCACGTTGAGGGTTTCGCCAATCGCGGAGAGCACCCAAAATGTTCCGGCAAGTACAAAAGGGATGCCGATAGCGGTCAGCAATGCGATACGAGAGCCCAGAAATGCCCAGGCGACAAGCAGCACCAGGAACAGTCCAATGAGAGCATTGGTCTGCATCAGTCCGATCGACTGGCGTGTCGGGATGGTCTGGTCGTCTGTCAGTATCAGGTCGATGCCAGTCTGGTTCGACAGCAGGTTGCGGTTATCGATATAGGCGGTGATGCGATCGACAACATCAAGCGTATTGGCGTTGGTCTGTTTCATGACCGCCAGCAGCACGGCAGGGCGTCCATCGAAGCGCGCCAGTTGATCCGGCTCTTTACGGGATCGCCTGATGTGAGCGACATGATCCAGCAACACTTCGCCCTCGGCGCCTACCACCGGACGAGATGCGAGAAAGCGCGGATCGCTGTTGCTACCGGCGAGCCGGATCAGCCAGTTCTCATGGCCGAGCCTGACGTCCCCTGCAGCAATATCCTGGAAAAAAGCCGTCACTGTGTCCGCGACCTGGCCGGGTGTCAGGCCCAGCTGTTCAAGTGCGGCCGGGTCAAAAGCGACCTGCAGTTCGGGGTTTGCCAGGCCGATGGCGTCGACGCGATCGACGCCGTTGAGCCGTTCCAGATCTTTTTCGATATTGCGCGCCTGGATACGAAGATTCTCATCGTCCGCCATACCGACGACGGCAATAGATGCGGATGGAAAAGCGTTCGCGCTGGTGATCTCCAGAATGAGCGGGTCGGCGGCGGCATCAGGCAGTTCATCCTGTTTGTTCTGGATTTCGCGCCGCAAATCACTGATGCGTTTGTCGAACAGGCGTTCGCCGATATCTTCGAAACGCACCAGGATACTGGAGACTGATTCGCGGCTGTTGGAGGAGAGAAACTTGATATCCTGGACTTTACGCACCGCATCTTCGAGTGGATCCGTGACTTTCTTTTCGACATCGAGCGCGGCTGCCCCCGGCAATATTGTGGTAATGACGATCCAGTTGAAGTTGATGGTCGGGTCCTGCTGCCGTGGCAGCAGATTGTAGGAGAGCAGTCCGACAACCAGCACCAGCACGAAGGTGAGGTTGGCAAGAACGTGATTGCGCAGCAATATATCCCACATGGCAGATTACTCTGTCGGGTTGATAGCAGCGTCTTTGGCGTTGCCTTGTCCCTGTATGGAGATTTCATCTCCATCGCTGAGGCGCTGACGACCTTCGACAATCAGCAGTCTCCCGGCAGGGAGGTCGATGACAGCAGGCTGCCCTTCGACTGCGTCTGCTATCGGGTGAAAACGGGCTGTGTCGCCGTCGACAAGAAAAATGCCGAGTTGCCCGCTGCGTCTGACCAGGTAGCCCGCCGGCAGCTGCAGTGATTTCCCCCGCCACAGCACTCTTCCAGCGGCGCCGACCGGCGCACTCTCTTCGGCAAACCGCAGCCGGACTTCGCGGCTGCGTGTACGTGGTTCGATGACAGGCAGAAGTTTGCGCACAGTCAGTTGATACTCTTTGTTGAAAAAATCAAACCTGATGTGCGAGCTCTGCTGCAGGGTTTGGCTCTCGCGTTCGCGCAGCCTGGCGGACACCTCGATGTCATCGAGTTGTATCAGTTTGAGAATCGGTGTTCCGATTGTGGCGAGGCTGCCGCTGCTTGCAAGCCTCTCTACCACCACCGCTTTGAAGGGCGAGCGGATTTGACAGCGATCAACCATGAGTTGCGCCTGGCGTTGCGTCTCTTCGAGCATACGGTAGCGGGCGGTGTAACTCTCCCATTCGCTTTTGCGCTGTTCCACCCCCTCGTCACTGATCCCCTTTTTGAGTTTCAGGCCTTGTGCGCGTTTGAGCTGGGCAGCTGAAAAGTCCCGTTCACTGGCAAGTTGATCCATGCCTGCATTCGCAGCAGCAAGCTGGGAGTCGTATTGACGACAATCAAGTTGCGCCAGCAGGGTGTCTGCATCGACTGTATCACCGACCCTGACCGGAATTGAATCGATGCGCGCATTGATCTCAGCCGAGAGGGAGGGGGAGTTGCGAGCGATAACAGTTGCCGGGGCATCATATTGTAACTGCTGCAAGAGGTCGCCGACAGGAAGCACCGTTACCGGGACCGCAGCGAATACGTCGAAAGTTGCAGTTGCGGCCAATATTGCAATGTGGCGAAGTCTGTTCATGGGTAGTATCTCTGTTCAGGAGGCAGTATCTCTGTGATGGTGCTTCGACATACTCCCCTGCTGGATCGTGTCAGTAGACCACGATCCAGCTTCGGGTGTCAAAACAGCAAGCTGCCATGCCCATAGGCTGTCATGCCCAGCAACATCGGAAAGGCCAGTGCAGTGTTGACGCGCGAGGCCATCAATGCAACTTTCTTGGCTTTGACGATCTCCTCCGGGGATGCTGGTTTGATGCCGAGGATCTTTTTCTGATTCGGCCAGATCAGACCCCACACGTTCAGCAGCATGATGGTGCCGAGCCACGCGCCCATTCCCAGCCAGGCCATGTTGCCTGTGAAGGTGAAGTCATTGAAGGTGAAGGCTGCGGTGATGGCTTTGTGGCCACCGCCGACCTGCACCAGGGCGCTCATCCCGGTCAGCCATGTCAGCAGCGCAGCCCAGCGAAACCAGAACAGCGCGCGAGGAGCGACATATTTGTTGATGGCGGCTGGTCCGGGGCCGGCATCGCCATCGGCGAGCGCCTGGCCGACGGCGGGAACCTGTACCGCGTTGAAATAGAACAGCAGCCCGACCCAGGCGATGCCGACGATGACGTGTATCCACACCGTGATTTCGAGGCTATTGAGGTTGAAACCGCCGCCGTTGAGCGCGAAGGTAGCGAGTATGGCGAGCAGGATGCCGAGGATGACGGTGCCGCCGCGAGTTGCAAGTGGGTTCATGAGTAAGATTCCAGAAAGTGGTCAAGTGAATAAAGTCCGACTATTCTAGTAGGTTATTTTTATTTTTCAATCATTCACTGATTCCGGGTGTCACTTCTCAATAATTCTGTGTACACAGATAGAGTGACAGCGTTTGTCAATCGTGGTCAGAAGACCACTCCTATGCCTGTAGCCAATAATTGTTGTGGGAGCGGTCATCTGACCGCGAATTGCATGAATTTATTGAAAAGTTGCTTCCCGGCGCCCTGATATTTGAATATGGCTGCTGCTTGGTCTATTCTCACCGCATCATAGTGAGTCTACCGATCCCTTCAATGAATCAAAGCGAAAATCCACAACCATTGCCCGATGAAACCAGTTATGTGAGTCGTGGACTCCTCATCTATGACGACGAGGGTGAGTCCTTTGTGGAGACGGTGCGCAATAACGCTTTTGGCGTGGAGATCGAGGTCTCTCATATCGACCGTTTCGAGGAGTCGCCGGCCGCGTATATCCAACCCGGAGGGCATCTGCTGGTGGCAGCGTCGACGGCGGTGATCGAGCGCCTTTTGCATGTCGCGATAGAACATCAGCTCAGCATTGGCTTTCTTCCCTTTGCCCATCAAAAATTGCTGATCCGTCAATACAGGTTGAGCAGCACTCTTGAGAGCAACCTTGAGGTGGCGCTGCGCGACACACCGCAGGCAGTGGATCTCATCGATTGTGATGGCCGTCTGATGCAGTTCAAGGGAATCGTTGGTGAGATCCCCCTGGTTGGCATCGGCAGCAGCGAAAAATCAAAGGGCGTACGGCGCTTTTTGTATGGGTTGAATCATGGTGTCAGGCAGTTTTTCACGATGACCCTGCAGGCGGTAAGCATCGTCACCGCCAATGAGAAGAGCATCAGCAGCGCTGTCAGCGGCCTGATCATTCGCCACTCCAGACCACGGGACTTTTACTCGCGGTTCGTTGGCGGGGAATACTCCATGCGCGATGGACAGGTGGGGGTGATCCTGATCTCGCCATTTTCGGTGATCGAGTATATCGCCTTTCTTCTCTCGGCGTTCTCCTCCTCCACGCGCAAACGCTCGCTTCCGGCGTCGGTCGGGCAGGTGCGCTCCAGGACGATTTCTATCGAAACCGGGCAATCGCGCTGGCTGCATATTGACGGCGCACTCAAGGTGGAACTGCCGGTCACCTGCAGCGTGCTGCCGGATGCTGTCAGAATTAATGCGCCTGGCGAATTCTGGGAGGCCAATCCGCAATCCGACATACAAAAAGAGTCGGTGAAAATTGACAATCTTCCCGATGAGAAAGAGAGCGCGAAATACCGGGGAAAACACATCCCGCTCTTCTCCTACGCATCCGAGGAGCATTTTCGCGACCTCTTCGGGGCGCTGCGTGATGATGCGCAGATCAATGGTCTCTATATTGTCTTCATGATTCTCAGTGCGCTGCTTGCCACTCTGGGGTTGTTGGCCAACTCTGCGGCGGTGGTTATCGGAGCGATGCTGATCGCACCCCTGATGGCGCCGATCGTCTCCCTCTCCATGGGATTGCTGCGCGCCGACTCCTCCCTGATTAATGCCTCCTGGATCAAAGTCACCCTGGGGATGGTGCTGGTATTACTGGCGTCTCTACTGGTGACGCTGCTGCTGCCTGAGTTGGAGTTGACCGATGAGATCAAGGCGCGCATTCATCCTACCGTTCTGGATATGGGGGTCGCCATTGTCTCCGGGATTGCCGCGGCATACTCGAAGTCGTTCAAGGAGGTGGTGCAGTCGCTCGCCGGTGTTGCTATCGCGGTGGCGCTGGTTCCACCGCTGGCTACGGCGGGCATCGGACTGGGTCTGGGTGACTGGCAGGTGTTCTGGCAGGCGTTTCTGCTCTTCAATACCAACTTTTTCGGCATCATCCTGGCGGCTATCCTGACTTTCCTTGTATTGGGCTATTCCGATATGGTGAAAAGCAAGAAGAGCGTGATCGCGATCGTTGTCGTTCTGCTGGCGATCTCCTACCCGCTCTATCTCACTTTTTACGATACGGTAACGCATCAACGGATGGCGGAGGCAACCGGGCATAAACACTTTCTGATCGGCGGCAAAGCGGTGCACGTCAGAGTTGTGGAGAGCCTGTCCGGGGATGAGTCGGAACGCCTCGACCTGCACCTGGTTGTCAATCGAACTCTGCTGCCCGGCGAGAGAGAGGAGCTAAAACGCAATCTTGAACGCATTTACCAGCAACAATTACGCATTTTTGCCACTGTCGAATATATGATTGAGTAGCCTGAAAGCAACAAATCACCTTCCGGCAGCTACAACCTGACCTTCACCTCTTCGGCCTGTTCCATCGATGCGATGGCATCTTCCAGGTCGATCTTGTCCGGATTCTCCGTACTCTGTTCGAGCAGGCGTTGCAGCAGCTCATCCTGCTCCATGGTGGTGCGTTCACCGTTGCTGTTCTGTACGAAGGCGGCCCAGGGGACGAACTTGGTCAGCGGAAAGAGCTGCCCGGGCTGTGGCGAGATGTCGATGTTGATGCCGGCGATGAAGAGCAGGTTGCGGTTTTGGTACTCCGGTTCATTCAACAAGGTGCGGTAGGCGCGGTCGAACTCCACCTGGGTGTTGGCCAGTGCTGCGGCCAGGGGAGGGGAGTCTGCAGTGACGATGGCGGGCATGGCGAAGCCGAGATTCTGTTCCAGGTGGGTGCGCCCCTCCTCATCCTCATTCCCGGTATGTTGTTTGAAGTCGAACATGTCGGCTGTGAGGATCTCCCCGATGGGTGTGTGTTTCCCCTCCTCCAGGTCAGCTGAGTTAATGTGCTTCAGCAACCCCGAGTGGATGCGATAGCCCTTGGCTGTGCTGTAGACCCGCAGCGGCTCGGACTCTCCTCCCACCTCATCGGCGATGACCATCTTGTCCAGCTGCAGAAACAGACCCTGTTTACGCTCAAGGTTAAGCAGCTGGTTATCTATGACGATAATGGGGGTGCCATCGAGGCGTGTGAAATAGATATTTTCGCGCGCAAAGCGGTACTCTTGCTGATACCAGTCGAGGATGCCGCAAATTTTTCCACAGGCGGTGGTGAGCACCTCGCTGTCCATTTGCAGGCGGCGATATGTGCCCCACTCCTGTTTTTCAGGATCGTAGCCGACATGACTTGCCTGGATGATAACCAGGTCTTTGCCGTGATGTGCGTGCGGTCCGTGGCGGTCGGTGGCGACGATGCCGCCAACCATTCCGTGGTTGAACGGAAAAGTGCCGAAGTGCTTGGCGATAAGGATGATCGGGTAGCCCTGGCTTTCGTCTGAGCAGAAGGCGCGCGACGGCATGATACGGCCTGCCTCGAAGCCCAGTGATTTGCACAGGTTATAGAGGCGCGGCACGAACTGACTGTAACGCATCATGTTATCGGCGACATGAAAATCCGCCATGGCGTGTGGCATATTTTGATCCTCTTGAAAATCCAACCTTCTTTATTTATTACAGCAATTGTGGATCTCTACAGGTATATTGTCAATTTATGAATGCGATTGAACTGACACTTTTCTCCAGCCGTCTGAATGCTATATGCGATGAAATGGGTGTGGTGTTGCGGCGCACCGCTTTCTCTCCCAATATCCGTGACAGGCTGGATTTCTCCTGTGCAATTTTTGATCTCAACGGTGATCTGTGTGCGCAGGCTGCGCATATCCCGGTACACCTCGGCAGCATGGCTTATGCGATGCGTGATGTCATCGACAGGCTGGAGTGGAGTCAGGGAGACATGGTGGTCTTCAACGATCCGTTTCTGGGTGGAACCCACCTGCCGGATGTGACCCTGGTGGCGCCGGTATTTGTCGATGATGTTCTGCAGGGGTATGTCGCCAACCGGGCTCACCATGCGGATATCGGCGCTGATTCACCCGGCTCTATGCCACTCTCCAGTTCGCTACAGCAGGAGGGTATTATTCTGCAGCCTGACTATCTGTTGAAACAGGGACATTGGCGGGAGCATATCCGGGATCGCCTTGTTGCTGCGACGCGTAATCCGACAGAGTCGATGGGCGACTTCAATGCGCAAATCAGCGCCAACCATGCAGGTGTTGAACGCCTGAGCCTCTTCATCAGTCAGGCACAAGGGAGCGCTGGCCCGGATGCCTTCCAGGCAGGTGTCGATGCGCTCAATGCTTACGGTGAACGGCTGTCGCGCCGCATGCTGCGCGAAATTCCAGATGGTCTTTACAGTTTCGAGGATGTCATGGATGATGATGGCCAGGGCACGCAAAATATCCCGATTCGCGTCGTCATGACTGTAGATGATGGTCGTTGCCTGCTTGACTTCGATGGCAGCGCCAGTCAGGTCGCCGGCAATATCAACTGCCCGCTGTCGGTCACTGCAGCTGCTGCCTACTACGTGTTTCGCTGCCTGATGCCGCAGCAAACGCCCGCCTGTGCCGGAATATTCCGACCTATTGAGATCAAGGCGCCGCAGGGCTCGTTGTTGAATGCGCGGCGACCGGCAGCGGTGGCGGCGGGAAATGTCGAAACCAGCACGCGCGTGGTGGATGTCGTCATGGGCGCGCTGGCGCAGGCGATTCCTGAGCGCATCCCCGCCGCCAGTCATGGAAGCATGAATAATCTTGCGATGGGCTCGGATCGTGGTAGTGTGTGGGACTATTATGAGACCATTGGCGGCGGCATGGGAGCCGGTGCACTTCATCATGGACTCTCGGCGGTGCAGACGCACATGACCAATACACTGAATACGCCGATCGAGGTGATTGAGTCGCTGTTTCCGCTGCAGATCACTGAATACGCTGTTCGCGAAGGCTCAGGCGGAGCTGGACATCATCACGGAGGAGAAGGCCTCATACGCAGCTGGAAGTTTCTGCAGGCGGCGCAATTGACCCTGCTGACGGAACGTCGTGCTCATGCGCCCTGGGGGTTGCAGGGAGGCGAAGCAGGTGCTCGGGGAAAGAATCTGTTAAATGGCATTGAACAACCTGCGAAGTGCCATCTGCATGTTGATGCCGGTGATGAGTTGCGCATCGAAACCCCGGGAGGAGGTGGTTTTGGCAGGATAGAATCCTGATGATTCTTGTTTGGGGTGCTATCTGAAAAAGCATTTTTCCACAAGCAGAAAATTTCGGAGTGAAAAAGTGACAGTTACATGAAAATACACAGAAAACGCAATAATAATATGATTTAAAATATTGAAAACAAACGATAAAAAACAAATTGTATAAAAAACACACAATCTAAACATAACCCAATGAATAGTCACATCAGGTGCATATTTACAGCAACTATCAACAGAGTTATCCACAAGATCTGTGAATAAAAATAGCAACGATCAAATATGGCAGTTAAACGACGACTGAAAATCACGATGGTCGCAGCAATCCTGCTGCTTCTGTTGCTGGCAATCCTGCTGGTGACCTGGGTGGCAGGCGCCTTTCTGCAGCTGGTGCAACAGCTGCAGGCGCAGCCCCTCTGGGTCATGCTGCTTTATGCGGCTGTCATTCTGCTGCTGCTCATAGCAACTGCGGCAGCACTTTGGTGGTTGCTGCGCCCCTCTAAAAAAATGGTGTCCCAATCCGCAGATGAGCAACCGCCAAGCCGGGAAGAGCTTGAGAAGCAATTAACAGAGGCGCAAGCGCAAGGCGTCAGCACCGCCCGGGTTGAACAGGAGCTCAAGAAGCTGCAGCAGCGCAAAGAGGCAGGAGTGATTCACATCGCCCTGTTTGGCGAGATCAGCAGCGGCAAGTCAACCCTGATCAAGGCGTTGCTCCCCGACGCGCAGGTTGTGATCTCAGCGCGCGGAGGCAGCACCCGCGAGATTAACGAGTACCACTGGCAGAGTATTGCAGGCGATGAGCTGGTACTGACCGATATGCCGGGGCTCAATGAGGCGCAGGGCAGCCTCGACCAGGTTGCCGCCGATGAGGCGCAGCGCAGTCATATCGTCATCTTTGTGACCAATGGCGATCTGACGCGCAGCGAAAATGACGCCATGAGCTGGCTGCAGGAGTTGCATAAACCACTGCTGCTGGTCATCAACAAGGCGGAGTGGTTCAGCGATGAAGATCTGCAGCAACTGCATGACTCCATTCAGACGCGCTTTGCCGGGCTTGAGGTGGTGGACGTGACGGCCAGCGATGAGGAGCTGGTGATACGCCAGCTGCCTGATGGCAGCGAGGAGCGGGTGATGCGTCCGCGTCCGCCGCAAGTGGACAAACTCGCAGCAGCGCTGCAGCACATCATCGATACCCATGGCCAGGTTCTCGACGAGTTGCGCGATTCGGCAGTGTTCGTGCTGGCGCAGAACAAACTCAATATAGCAATCAATGAAGAGCGCGCCGTGCAGGCGGAAAAGATTGTAGCCACCTACACGAAAAGAGCTGTGGTTGGCGCCATGGCGGCCGTGGCTCCCGGCACGGATCTGCTCATACAGGGCTTCCTCGCGACCCGTATGATCAAGGCGTTGTCCACCCTCTACGAAGTCCCGGCGCGCGAGGCGGATACTGACCTGCTGATCGAGCTGGTGCAAAAACATGTCGGCAAGAGTATGACGCTGATCCTGGCGATCGCCGGCAACGGCCTCAAGGCTTTTCCCGGAGTCGGCACGCTGACCGGAGGCTTACTGCATGCTGTCGCCTATGGCATGATATTCAACACGCTGGGGCATGCCGTCGCCAGCTCCCTGCAGTCACGTGGCGAACTACGTCCACTGGTTGCTTCACAACTCTTTCAGGAACACCTGGGTGACGATCTGGAAGCGTCTGCAAGACGCTATGCCAAAATGGCCATCAAACAGCTCCGCGACTAACACTGGTAACAGCGGCGATGATCATCTGCAGCTTGCGCGCGAGAGCCTGCGTGAGCTGCTGGAAGACCCGCGTGTGCCTGAATCGGTACGTGAAGAGTTGGCCGGTGACTACCAGCAGCTTGAACTGCTGCTTCGAAAGCTGGAGCAGGAGGAGATCCATATCGCCGTGTTCGGCCGCGTCAGCGTCGGCAAATCAGCGCTGCTGAATGCGCTGCTGTCCCAGACCCGCTTTACCACGAGCCCACTCCATGGCGAGACCCGTGAAGTGGCGATGGGGCAATGGAGCGAATACCGCGATGGCAACGTGCTATTGATGGATACCCCCGGCATCAATGAAGTCGAGGGTGAGGCGCGTGAACGCCTTGCCGCAGAAGTGGCGGGCAGAGCCGACCTGGTGCTGTTTGTGGTCGACGGTGATCTGACTGCAACCGAGCGCAATGCGCTGCAGCTGCTGGAAGACCGCCATCTGCCGGTGCTGCTGATCTTCAACAAGATCGACCGCTATTCGTTGCAGCAGCAGCAGGAGATCCTGGAGTCACTGAAGCGGCATGCTTCGGGTTTGGTCAATGAGGAGGACATCGTCACAGCATCTGCGGATCCCTCGCTGCAGGTGATCATTCGCGTTGCCGAAGATGGCAGTGAAATCGAGACCACCCGGCAGCCGGAAATCGATGTCGAGGCCGTACGCACGCGCCTGTGGCAAATTCTCGAAAAGGAGGGCAAGTCACTCGCGGCAGTCAATGCCTCGCTGTTCGCCAGTGATATCGGTGATCAGATCGGTGAGCGCATCATGCAGGCCAAGCGTCACCTGGGTGCGCAGATGATCCGCACCTACTGCATCGCCAAAGGAGTTGCAGTTGCGCTCAATCCGGTGCCGGTGGCAGACCTGGTTGCAGCAGTGGTGGTCGATGTCAGCATGATCGTGCATCTTTCCAGGCTTTACGGATTGCCGCTCAATCGCGGCGAGGCAAAAGAGCTGGTAGTAGTGATCGGTGCGCAGATGGCGCTGTTGATGGGAACCGTGTGGCTGGTGAACCTGCTCTCCTCGGTACTCAAATTCGGCACCGGCGGGCTCTCGGCAGTGCTCACCGGCTCAGCCCAGGGCGTGCTCGCCTACTACAGCACCTATATCGTCGGCCAGGTAGCCGAGCGCTACCTGGCGCAGGGGAAATCCTGGGGCGAGGGCGGCCCAAAACTGGTCGTCAGGGAGATTCTTGACTCCATCGACCGCGACACACTACTGGCGGAAGCAAAGGCGGATATCCAGCAGCGCCTGAAAAAGCAGGCGTGATTGGAGTCGCATTTGCAAAACTGCCTATTGCAAGCCACTATGTAATTACAATATAATTACCTCATATTCCATCTCATTCAATGAGTTTTCGGCATGGCGCATTTAATTAAAATCGGTAATTCACAAGGGGTAAGAATACCAAAACCATTGATACAGCAAGCGCACCTTGAAGGTAAAGAACTTGATATACAGGTTGTGAATCAAGGTATTTTGGTCACACCCAGTAAAAAGCCAAGAGAAGGCTGGAGAGAAGCGATTGAATTATCTCTTGCGAGCAAGGGCCCGGAAAAGCCGGATACTGAATGGATGGATGCTTCATTAACAGCTGATCATGATTTGGAGTGGTAATGCCATTAGTTGCCCGATTTCAGGTTTGGCTCGTCACTCTGAATCCAACCAAAGGAAAAGAGATCAACAAAACAAGACCTTGTATTGTCATTTCTCCAGATGAATTATCTACATTGTCAACAGTGCTCGTGGCGCCTATGACCACTAAAGGCTTTGATTTTCCATGTAGAATCAGATGCAATTTCAAAGGGAAAAACGGGCTGATATTTTTAGATCAAATCAGGGTAGTCGACAAGATAAGGTTAGTGAAAAAATTAGGCGCTCTCGATGAAAACACGCAAGTAGAATTGTGTGATGCCCTGCAGGAGTTATTCGCATATTAAAATCAAACGTAACTGTTCAATCCCTCCTCAAATGAGACAATAAGTCGCTGCTATCGGGTCGATCTAAAGGAAAGGTCTGAGGCATGGTCGTTCTTTTGCATCCATACATCACGGCACTGGCACATAAAAATATAGAGGACTACCTATAATGGCTCTTTTTCGGTGCAACAAATGCGGTCATATTCGAGAAGTTGGAAATGACTATATTGGAAAATCTGCGAATTGCCCAAAATGCGATCAAATTACGCCAATTTATGACACGACTGCATTCGTAAAAGCTTTGATCCTAAAACATATTACCCTAAATAATAAATTACAAGAATTACGGAAAAAGTATGTAAAAAGGAATGATGTCGTCGAGAGTGATTCAATTGAAGAAATTGATATTTACAACACAAAGGCTCTAACGCAAGCTGACAGGTATGAGTCGATTTTACAATGGTTTGAAAAACGAAATATCCAGGTTCAAGTCAACCATGAGGCTATCGACACGACAGGTTTCTTTGATGAAATAGCCCTGTCAATTGGTGGTAATTTTAGTGTGTTGAGATTTGTTAGTGAGCATATCAAATATATCCAAAACAAAGGCTATGCGAATGTCAAGCTGGATGTTTCCAGAAAAAGCCCGGAAGAAATAAAGCAAATAACAGTATTTTGCAAAGAAATGTATGACTACTCGTTCGTCGCTAAATATTACTACCAGAAGAAAGATAAAATAATTCGACTCACACTTCAAACAGCCCCAAAAATTAGAGATTTTTTCAATGGGATATGGATGGAGTGGTTTACTCTTATGAGATTGTTGGAATTTTTTCGTGATCAAAAAATTAATGCATCTTGCATGAGGAGTCTCAACATTACTTTTCCAAATGGCGTATCTAATGAACTTGATATTTTCTTTGTGACAAAAAATAATACCCCAGTTTGTATTGAGTGTAAATCGGGAGAGTTTCGTCAGGATATTGATAAGTATTTGAAATTACGGAAACAATTGAATATCGAGAAAAACCAATTTGTAGTTTGTGTATTTGGTTTAAGCCGGGAGCAGGCACAAGGAATGACTAGCATGTATGAT
>JAYELV010000039.1:0-1234 GCA_034717755.1 Pseudomonadota bacterium
GGGTCTTTATTTATTGTTGTCATCTAATATCGCCTCCTGCAACAAATCTAATAAGTTAAGCCCCGCGCCGGCAGGGTTGCTCATGATCTGGTCTATTATGCTGCCTTTTGTGTCGAGCATCGTCGCGATGGTTGCGTCAATGGTGCCCTCTGCAAGGAAGAAACACACATTAACGGCGTTAGACTGCCCGATCCTATGAAGTCTATCCTCCGCCTGCTCCAGGTCTGATGGCGTCCACGGCAATTCAAGGAACGCCACGTTGCTGGCTGCGGTGAGCGTTATTCCGACGCCCGCCGCCTTTATGTTGCCGATGAAGAGCCGGACGTCCGGGTCGTTCTGAAACGCATCAATAGACTCCTGCTTCTGCTTTCCCGACATGCCGCCAACGATCTTGACCGCCTGCCCCCCAAACTCGCTCATGAGTGTGTCGATGGTCGCCCGGTGTGTTGCAAACACAACGAGTTTTTCGCCGTTTAACAAGAAGGTTTTGATGCTGTCTTGCACCTGCTTCATCTTTCCCCTTATCGCGATCTGGCGTAGGTACTCGATCTTGGCGAGTTGTTCGACGTGAGACGCTCGGTCTGCGGCTTCTGCGCCCTTCTGCTCGATGAGCCATGCCATGAACTCTTTGTCTGCCTTGTTGTATTCCCGGCGGTTGTTGATCGACACCAGGAGTGTCTGCCTGCGCTTTGCCGGTAGCTCGGGCAGCACTTGTTCTTTTGTGCGCCGGATCATGATTGTCTTTAGTGACGCCGCCAGCTCGTCGAGGTTTGATGCCCCGCTGAAGTCCCAGCCGAACCTGCCTTTGTAGGCGCCCGCATATCTGATGTGCCATGCCACGAACCGGCTGTCCGGGTACTGTGCGGGGTCAAGGATCTGGAGTTGGTTCCATAGCTCGCCGGGGCGGCTCAATACTGGGGTGCCCGTCAGGAAGATCTTATGTGGCGTAACGGATGCCAGTTCTTTTACTGCCTTTGACCGCGCCGCAGCGGGTGTCTTCAGCATGTGGCTCTCATCCGCAACAAGTATCTTTGGGCGTATGCTCTGTAACGCCTGCACCCATTTTTTCATGAGCTCGTAATTGATGATTATGATGTCCGCATCAAGAGATTTTGTTTTCCCGGAGTTCACGACAACGATCCGCTCATCGGTCTCGAGCCACGCCCGCGCCTCAATCAGCCAGTTGGACTTGAGCGTGGCGGGACACACAACCACGGCGGGGCGCAGCTCCGGA
>JAYELV010000040.1:0-1230 GCA_034717755.1 Pseudomonadota bacterium
AGTATGCCGTCACTCGCCAGTGGTTCTCACTGCATCTTCCGGGGATGGCGGATCCTGACTTCTCTGCTTTGCCATCCAGCGTACGTATTCTTCAACAGCAGCGCCATACGCGTAAGCTGCGCCGCGGCGCCATCAGGCTGAACCGTTTCAGGCTGCTGGTGCGTGATTTGCAGGGGGATACGGATCTGCTGACGCAGAGGCTGCAACTGATTGCCCGGCATGGTTTTCCCAACTATTTTGGTGAGCAGCGATTCGGACGTGGCTATGCGAATCTACGACGTGCTATTGCGGTGCTGGAGCGCGGCTCGACATGCTCCCCGGTAGAGGGGCTGTATCTCTCCGCGGTGCGCTCCATGCTGTTTAATGTAGTGCTGGGGGCACGCATTTCAGCAGGCAACTGGTGTTCCGCAATGACGGGTGACGTGATGCAGTTGTCACACTCCAACAGCCTGTTTCGTGTCGATGCTGCCGATGCCGAAATCGATAGCAGGCTCGCTGCACAGCAGATTCATGTCACCGGACCGCTGGTTGGACTGCCGGCCAGGATCATGCCTGAAGGTGAGGCGCTGCAGTATGAGAAGTCGCTGTTGAATGCGCATCAATTCTGGATCGAAGGATTGCGACATTGCGGCCTCAGGGCGGACCGCCGTCCACTGCGTGCGCCAGCCGGAGATCTTGAATTCAACCTTCACGGCGATCAGCTGCAGCTGGAGTTCACACTGCAGCGTGGCAGTTACGCCACCTCGTTGCTGCGGGAAGTGCTGACGCAGGTTCCCTATAACATGGATGTATAACTTGTCGAACGCGATTAAAATTGGCGTCAGCGCCTGCCTTGCCGGTCAGCGGGTTCGCTATGATGGTGAAGATCAAAGGAGTCTGCTGATTGAGCGTGAACTGGCGCCATGCTTTGAGCTGATTCCAATCTGCCCCGAGATTGGGGCAGGGATGCCGGTTTCCAGACCGCCTATCCAGATCATGCAGGGCAGGGCGGGAATCAGGGTGTGTGAAGTCGATGATCATGCACATGATGTGACGCAGCAACTGCAGGAGTATACGCAAAGCGTCATCGCGGAGTTGGGAACGGAGCTGAACGGCTTTGTTTTCAAATCCCGTTCACCAAGCTGCGGCATCGATGACACCCCATGGTTTGATGAGGATGGCCTGCAGCAACTGTCAGTTGGCGCAGGCCTGTTTGCAGGTATGTTGATAGAGCAGTTTCCGTCGTTGCCT
>JAYELV010000041.1:0-5673 GCA_034717755.1 Pseudomonadota bacterium
CAGATCAGCAGGAATCACGGGAGACGGTAGTTCCATCAAGGGAGAGGTATGTAACTGATAGAGGTGGCTATATTACAGATCAGGATCTGGAGGATATTCTTGTTGAGCAGCAGTCCGAGTATGTTAGAGATCGGGAGCCGGAGTACATCCAGGAGCGGGAATCAGGGTCTGAGTACATCGAGTAGTCTGTAGGCCGGATGAGCGCAAGCGAAATCCGGCAATATTCCTCACCGTGCGGCGCAATGCGCTGTCGCTTATTACACCCTACAACCTACAACCTACAACCTACAACCTAAAACCTAAAACCTAAAACCTAAAACCTAAAACCTAAAACCTAAAACCTAAAACCTAAAACCTACCCCATGAATCTACTCAGACCCATGCTCGAAGATGACATCGATGCTGTCATCGCCATCATCGAGTCGCACGATGAAGATGATGCAGAAGATGCACAGCGCTTTTATCGCGAATTCAATGGCTGTTACGGCCAGTTTGTGCTGGAACAGCAGGGTGAACTGATCGGCGTTACAGGCTTTGAGGCTCCAACTGGCTGCGACCAGAGTTATTGGCTCAGCTGGACCTATATCGATGCGCGGCATACCAACCGGGGGCTGGGGCGCAAGATGCTCACGGAGTTGTTCGACTACCTGCAGCAACAACAGGGAGGCCGCAAGTTGTTTGTCAAAGTCAGCGATTATGTCGATGAAGAGGATGGCCCCATCTATGCTGCGGCCCTGCACCTGTATGAATCGATGGGCTTCTCCATCGAGGTGCAGCATCATGACTTCTATGACGTCGGCGAAGCACAAATTATCCTGGGTATGCGGCTGCAGCAGGAGCAGGAGTCTCCAGCGGTCACGCAGCAGCAGTTTGCTATCAAGTTCAATGAGATTTTTGAGATCGGTGAGACCGAAGGCAGTTGGAGTTTTGGCTGGCATGAGCAGAAAGGAGGCGGCAGTGATGCCCCTTTTACTGTGCAAGATGTGCAGACTGGTCTGGAGGCCGTGCGGGAGGAGGGCGCACGCTGCGTTTTTCTGAGCTTCCCCTCAAACTATGCTGGCATCGGTGATCCTCTGATTGAGTCGGGATTCACACAGGCTGGAAAATTGAAAGATTACTATGCCGACGGTATCGATGAAGTACACTATGCTTACACATTCAACCAAAAACTACTCGCGAGCACCCCGAATGAAACTTAAAACTGCAATGATTACTTCGCTCATCCTAGGTATTCCCCTGCTGCTGGGCAGTTGCACCCAGAAAGCGCCAGGTGTGGATCTCGATCGTGTCATGAAGATCGCCACGCAGAGCATGCAAAGATATGAACAAACAAATTTGAATGCAGTTGAAGGTACGATGGATGACCTGGCTATGGCGCAATTCAGCCGGGATCTGGCCGATGATCTGCGTATGGCTCAGCCTCCGCTCTATGCGAGCCCGATCGGTATCGTGGTTGCCAAAGATGGTTCAATTCAGGGTTACGACGACAAGAATGGCAACTATATCAGGGAGACCGGCGAAGGTGATCTCTTTAAAATCGAAATAGACAGCCAGAATAATCGCATCATCGCTTCCAATGACGGTGTCGTGCGTGAGCAGGGAATGGGCATGGGAACCGGTCTCATGATGGGCATGCTGATGGGCAGCCTCATGAGCCGCCAGAGCGCCGCCGGCATCAGACCGGGCGCATTCAACAACAAGCGAGCTACACCAAAACCACGCGCCAGGACCAGCTTCGGCAGTGCCCGCTCCCGCGCCGGTTCAGGGAGTTTCTCCTCCGGCAAATAAATCCGTGCATGTAAGCAAAATGCTATCGCATTTCAATCGTGGTCAGAAGACCACTCCCACACCAGGCTTCGCTTTCGTCGTGGGAGCGGCCATCTGGCCGCGAAGAATGTGCTAATACGGAGTTATCGAGAAGATACAAGTAAACCACGGAACACACTGAAAATACGGAAAAAGATAGCAATATTTCTTCCGTGTGGTCCGTGTTTTCCGTGGTTAAAATAGTCTTGTAAGCAATCCCCCATGTCACAACAACCCATCCAGGACTACTGCAGACTGACCTCGAAACAGACCGGTGTATTGCTGATCTCGATTCTGATCGTTGCCTTGTGCGGCATCGCCTATCAGCTGATCATCAGCAGTGTCTCCAGCTACCTGCTGGGAAACAGCGTCTACCAGTTCTCCATGACCATTGGCTTTTTTATGTTCGCCATGGGCGTGGGTTCATTTCTCACCAGGCTGCTCGGCGATGACCTGATCCGCAATTTCATCAGTATCGAGATAGCGCTCTCCCTGGTCGGCGGGGTATGCAGCCTGTTGCTGATGATCGTCTTTCCCCAGGCGAGAGTGCTGTACGAGACCGTGATGTACAGCCTGATTCTGATTATCGGCGCCCTGGTCGGCATGGAAATCCCCATTCTTACCTCCATACTTGCGCAAAAGCAGAAGATCCGTGACTCCATCGCCAATGTGATGTCCTTCGACTATCTGGGTGCACTGGTGGGGGCGGTCGCCTTTCCGTTGTTTCTGCTGCCCCATCTGGGCCTGATTCGCTCATCATTTGCCATCGGGCTGATCAACAGCTTTATCGCATTGATCAATATCTTTGTGTTCCGCAAATATCTCAAACGTCCCGGGTTATTCATGGGAGTTGCCCTGTCGGTCACTTTTCTACTGGTTGCGTTTCTGCTGTATGGATCTGCGCTGACGCGTTTTGCCGAGAAGCATCTCTATTTTGATGACATCATCTATCAGCAGCAGACGCCGTATCAAAAAATTGTCGTCACCAAATCTGCGACCAGCGGGGATACCCGGCTCTATATTGACGGGCATATCCAGTTCTCCTCGCGTGACGAGTATCGTTACCATGAGGCGCTGGTGCATCCGCTCTTGTCGATAGCGGGCAGCAGGGAGCATGTCCTGATCCTTGGAGGAGGGGATGGACTGGCTGCCAGGGAGGTGCTCAAGCATGAGGATGTCCGGACGATTCATCTGGTCGATATCGATCCCGAGATGACACAGATCAGCAAACAGCTGCCGGTGCTTTCAGGTATGAACGCGAATAGCCTTGATGATCCCAGGGTGAGGGTCTTCAATGAAGATGCTTTCTCTTTTATCAATCAGCCCGGATTGTTGTATGACCGGGTGATCATCGATATGCCGGATCCACACAACGAGGCGATCAACAAGCTCTATTCACGCGAGTTCTACACCATGATTCGCAGGCGCATGACACCTCAGGGTGTACTGGTGTCGCAAAGCTCTTCGCCTTTTTTTACACGCAGGACCTTCTGGTGTATCGAACAGACGCTGGCATCGGTGTTCGAGCATACACTCAGCTATCACATCACCATTCCCTCATTTGGCGTGTGGGGTTTCAACCTGGCGCGCAACGGCAGTCCGCTGCCGCGAGACTATGACTTTGAGATTTCAACCCGATATCTCGACAGCGCAGTCATGGATGCAGCACTGGTGTTTGGCAAGGATACACAGAAGCTGGAATCACCGGTCAATTCGATTCTGGAGCCGAAGTTGTATCAGCTCTACATCGAGGATTTGAAGAGCTGATTAGATCTTATTGCGGTCAGAAGACCGCTCCTACATGTGATTGTGGTATTTGCTGTGGGAGCGGTCTTCTGACCGCGATGAATTTCAATGTCCCGCATAGAGCGCATCGATCTCTTCCTTGTGCTGCTCAAGGATCACACCACGCTTCAATTTCAGGGTGGGAGTCAGCATGCCATTTTCCACGCTCCACTCATCCTCGATCAGGGCGATGCGCTGTACCCTGGCATAGCCGGGGAAATCGGCAAGGGAGTGATTCACGATAGTAAGCAGGTGGTTGATCATTTGTGAATCCTGCAGCAAAGCACTACCAGTTATGGTGATGCCGAGTGTTTTTGCCAGTTTGCCGAGCTCGTCCATTTCCGGCACGATTAGCGCCGAGAGGTAGGGACGGGCATCACCGATAAGTAGTACCTCGTTGATCACGGCCCGGGTGGCAATTGCCAGCTCAATATCAGCCGGCGGCACTTTTTCGCCGTTGGAAAGCACCAGGATCTCCTTCAGCCTGCCGGTGATATAGAGATGCCCCTTGTCGTCAAAACGGCCCTTGTCGCCGGTGTGCAGCCATCCATCCTGGTCGATAACTTCAGCCGAAGCCTGTTCATTGTTCCAGTATCCGAGCATCACACTGGGACTGCGCGCCACAATCTCATCCTCTTCACCGATCACCACCTCCATACCTGGCATGACCCTGCCGATACTTGCCGGAATATTATCTTCGACACGATTCACCGATAGCGTCGGGCTGTGTTCGGTCAGTCCATACCCCTGGATGACGGGGATGCCGAGACCGATGAAGAGCCGGCTGATTTGCGGCGAAAGCGCTGCGCCGCCACACACGGCAAAGCGTAGTCTGCCACCGAATCTGCCACGTACCTTTGCACCAACCAGTCTGTCCAGCAGTGGCTGCAGCAGCTGTGCCTTGACTCCGGCAGGACGCACTCCCTGCTGTTGTTGAAACCGGGCCCAGCCGCTATCGACAGCGAGTCGAAAAAGTTTTTGTTTGAGTGCCGGCTCCAGCGCCAGCTTCGCCGAGAGCTTGCTGTAGATGCGTTCAAAAATACGCGGCACGGCAATCATGACAGTCGGTTTTTGTTGCTGCAAATCCTCGGCCAGATGCGGTATCGAACGTGCATAGACGATGCTGCTGCCGGCGGCGATTGGCAGGTAGTAGCCGATGCTGCGTTCAAAGGCGTGTGACAGCGGCAGGAAGGAGAGAAACCGGTCTGTGGTGGTAATTTCGATCGATTCAAGACCGCTGTTGACATTGAACAGGATGTTGCGGTGACTGAGCATCACCCCTTTGGGATGCCCCGTCGTCCCGGAGGTGTAGATGATGGTTGCGAGGGTATCATCAGGCATCTCCTCTACCAGGAATTCGGCGGGGGCATCCTGCAGCCACTCATCGACATGCATCACCCTGACGGGGCTTTGTTGTGCTGCAATTGGCTGTAGCGTAATCACAGCATCCAGCTGCGCCAGCTCCTCTTCGATACTCTTGAGCTCACGCCACTCTTCCTCCCCTTCGATCAACAACAGGCGAACTCCGGCATCCTTGAGCAGCCAGGCAATATTACCGGCACGGTCATTGGTGTAGATGGGTACGGTCACCAGTCCGAGACCCAGTGCGGCCTGATCAAACAGCACCCACTCCCTGCAGTTGCGCAGCATCACGGCGACGCGGTCGCCCTTTTGCAGACCGGACTGCTGCATGGCGCGCTGCCAGCGGGCGGCATCAGCCATGGTTTGTGACCAGCTGTAGTCGATCCATTTCCCTGTGGCAGCATCGTATTGCACAAAAGCTGTCTCATCTGCCGACAGTGCAGCACGCTTGCTGAAGAGCCCGGCAAGCGAATTAACGCTGTCTGTATCGATGTTGTTTTTCATTCTCACCCCGTGTTTGTGCATGTCTGTGGGAGCGGTCTTCTGACCGCGAAAAAGCTTTGAACTCTATCGCCACCTTCATCATGGTCAATTGACCACTCCTACGCCCAGCCTGCATCCGGCTTGAAGCGCTCACCATACTGTTGTTCCAGCTGCTGTAATTTCTCCAACATCGCCTCCCTGCCATAGTGTTCGATATAGTGCATCGGACCACCGCGA
>JAYELV010000042.1:0-1227 GCA_034717755.1 Pseudomonadota bacterium
AGCGCGTACTCGATATGAAGGCCGGTACGCTCGATCGGGAGGTGCTGTGGGAAACGCCGTCCGGAAAGCATGTTTCCATAAAATCGCGAAGGATTGTGTCCTTCCAGCACCGGCACCTGGCCGCGATTTCCTATGAAGTGACTGTGCTTAATGCCACGGCACCGGTAGTAATATCATCGGAAATGGTTACTGAGCAGAGCGATGAGACCGGCGACGGCGACCCTCGCCGGGCACAGGGGTTCGGACACCGGGTTTTGCTTCCCGGGGCCGGCTATGCAAAAGATCGGCGAGCCGTGCTGAGTTATGTGACGAACAACAGCAAGATGACTATGGCCTGCGGCATCGACCATGTGATAGAGACGGCGTGTCCCTATTCGTACACAAGCCAATGTTCGGATGATGTCGCTGAGGTCGTCTTCTCCATCGATGCGCAACCGGGTAAGCCTTTCCAATTGACAAAATACATTACATACCATACATCGAGGGGTGTCCCGCCGGAAGAACTGTGTATAAGGGGTGAACGGACCCTGGATCGAGCCGTGGGGCAAGGTTTTCAGCATCTGCTGGCAGGCCAGCAGGAGTACCTGGATGATTTCTGGCAGAGGAGTGATATAGAACTTCATGGCGCCCACCCGAAATCCCAGCAGCTCTTGCGCTGGAACCTGTTTCAGGTCATCCAGGCGTCCGCCCGCGCGGAAGGCGCTGGCATTCCCGCCAAGGGACTGACAGGTCACGCCTACGAAGGCCATTATTTCTGGGATACTGAGATCTTTATCCTGCCGTTTCTGATATACACGGCGCCGCGCATCGCCAGGAACCTGCTGAAGTTCCGGCACAGCATGCTGGACAAGGCCCGGCAGCGTGCCCGGGATGTAAATCTGAGGGGAGCGCTCTTTCCGTGGAGGACCATCAGCGGCGAGGAGGCGTCAGCGTATTATGCGGCGGGAACGGCCCAGTATCACATCAATGCGGACATCATGTACGGTTTGAGGAAGTACGTTGAGACAACAGGTGACGAGGCCTTTCTCTACGAGGAGGGGGCTGAGATGTTGGTGGAAACGGCCCGCTTGTGGAATGATCTCGGATTCTATTCCAGGAGGAAGGGCGGCAAGTTCTGCATCGATTGCGTGACAGGACCGGATGAATACAACACCCTCGTGGACAATAACACCTATACCAATCTCATGGCGCAGGAGAACCTGCGGTACGCGGCAGCGACGATCGAGT
>JAYELV010000043.1:0-5659 GCA_034717755.1 Pseudomonadota bacterium
CTCCTACCTTCTAAATCTTCTATTACCCGTTTTCAGCGTCATTCTGTAGTCTTCACACGATTCAATACTTTCTTTATCAAAGCTGACTCAGTGGGAACATTGAGGCTGATTATTTCAGGATAATATTATGTTGAGTCAACACTTTAGCGCGATCAGTCAAGACTTATGGTGGAATATTCTGTAAAGTAAATTTAGACAGTATGCTTTTCCAAAAAATGCGGGTTCCAGGAGTCCGGCATATTGCAAGCATGACAGCATCGATCATCTCCGACCCGTAAGCCAGGCATGCAAAATATCAGAGATTGGAAATCTCCATTTCCATGATCTGATGCATCACGATTTCAGTATCCAGTTTGAATAGGAATGTGAAATTCAGGTGATGGGGAGAGTGTCTGGGCATTCAAACTGGGATATGCCCAAGCGGTATACCTACATCAAACCAGAGGGCATTTCAGATGAATCACATCGACTTTTTTAAGTCCATGCGGACGACATTTGACCTGGAGGGGATCATCAAAGTGGTGTTCGCTGCAATCAGAGCATATTGCCGTGCAGAGATCGACGACAGTGCAATGGACCCACTGCTTACGCTGGCATTCAACAGAAATGATGACTTCCAACAAAGCCTGCGCAGGCAGAAAGGCACCAGGACTCAAAAGGAAAAAGGCGACATACGTCATGTTGCGTGGCAGGAAGAGGCCAATGAGGTATCGAGAGAGGATCCTCGATTGAAGAAAAACGCTGTTGCAGAGCAGGTTCGCATCAATCTCGGCTACAAGGGACCTGCAAAAACGATTGCAGGAGTCATCAAAATTCCAAAAAAATGATTTATTTTCCGAAAGGCTAAGCCTTTCGGAAACTGCTTGTTGCAAGCGCCATTCCCCCCCCTATAATTGGTAAGCATCTCAAACAGCAGGTGCTTGCCATGACAACCCCCTCTCAGAAAACACCCCCATCCACGCGAACCGAAATAGAGCTGAAAGACTCCTTTGAAGTGATCGATGAATACGAACTCGCATTGCTTGCCGGTGTTGAGATTCAAACCGTCCGCCAGTGGCGCAGCCGTCGTATTGGCCCCAAGTACTTCCGTGCAGGAAAAGCCCAACTCTATTTCAAGAAGGATGTCATTGACTGGTTCCTGACAGCCAGGGACAGAAACGAGATGATCGAATTCGATCGGAAGGTAATGGTGTGAGCGATCATGTGCCGAACAAAATTGCAGGCGTCGTTCTGCATCAATATGTGGATGGGAATCTGATCACGGTCAGGAAGCCGGACGCGAAGATTCAAGTGACAATCAAAACGAAAAGGCTGCGCATGGAGAGTCCTCGGCCAACAGCTGAGAAAAAGGAGGAAAGTCCGGATGCCAGCAAATGAGCTCTATCCAGCCGTCGCTTCACGGATTGAATCCGGTTGTCAGGGAGCTGAAACATGAGTAAGCAGCAGAACAGTGATATTCGCCAGGTACTGAACAAACCCGGCATAAGCCAACCAAGACCGATCAATCAATTGGTCGGTGGCACACTGCTGACACTGGAAATCACCCAGGTGCAGCCCTACGACCGCAATCCAAGGAAAGGAAGAAATCCAAAATACGATGACATCAAAGCGTCAATCCAGGCGCGTGGCATCGAGCATCCGGTCAAGGTAACGCAACGCCCGGGCATGCAGTCTGATCAATTCATGATCTCAGGCGGAGGCAATACCCGCCTGGCCATTCTGCACGAACTCTCTAAAGAAACTGGAGATCCCAGGTTTCAGTCGCATCGATTCATCTACGAAACCTGGAAAAGTGAATCCAGTAACGTGATCGCCCACCTGATCGAGAATAACGAACGCGGTGAGATGACGTTGATCGACAAAGCACGCGCCATCTTCGATGCGAAGTCACTCCTGGAAGCTGAAACAGGGGATCGTTATACCAATCGGAAGTTGGTCGATGTGCTCAAAACTGCAGGACTCTCTTCGGTTTACAGCACACTGATCAATACCTACGAATTTGCGCTAGAGACGCTGTATCCAGTGATTCCGGATCTTCTGGCTCAGGGGCTTGGACGGCCTCAAATCAACCGCATCAACAAGCTTCTGAATGCGGCACAGAGACTCTGGGCGCATCATAATTCAGACGAGGTGGATGCCTTCGAATCCCTGTTTACAGCGTTGCTGGCCAGGCAGAATCACGCTGCGCTATCCGATGGATGGCAGGAACAACTCCAGGCAGACGTTGTTCGAGAAATCGCGCAAGGCGACCGGAATGCATTTGAGATGATACGCGTTCAACTTGAACACCTGCTGAACAGTGGCGACCTGATAGTTGTTGACGAGGCAGCGACAGCATCCCCCATCCCTCCTGAGCCAAACAGAGAGAAGCAGGAAAAGACGGAAGCCGTACCTGAGCCAGCGTTGAAGAGATCGGTACAGCAGTCGGCGGATGAGAATTCAGCACACCCCCTTCATGCTGCTACCGACTCAGAATCTCCTGAAGCAGATCACTTCGACGAAGGATCATCTGCCAAACATGCCCAGCAGCCGGAAAAGAACCCTCTCTTCAAGGCAGGTATCCTTCAGGCTGAGCTTTATGCACAAGCAAAAAAGGAGAGGATTCCGGACGCCATTGGTCAGCTACGCAAGGAGATCTTCACCTATGCATTTGAACTGGCGGAACTGGCATTTGTTGAGCCCGATAATGCGCAGTGCATCGTCAGCGTCGACAATGGCGCTGGTTTTTTTATCAGGGAATTTCCAACACTTGCAGTGACTGATGAAGAGCCAAACGATCCGAAGACCGAGATCTCCCGGGAAGATCACAACAAGCGCTTGATGATGCGGACAGCAAACTGCCTCGACTTCCTGCTCAACCTGTCGGAACAGTTTTCTCTATCGGCTACAGCAGTTCTCGAAAGCACAAGTCTCTATCCGAAGAACTCTCTGCTTGCCAGCTACCATCATGCGACAGCGATTGGTCGGCATGAACTGTCAGAGAGCAAACCCCCGGCGCTACATATCTGGCGCAATCTCTTTGATAGCCAACGGCATAATGCGCTGTCATACGTTTATTATAACCTGCCTGTCGAAGCGTCATGCCATGTCAATCAGCTGATGCGGGATTTGCTGAAGAAACACCAACATCTCACTGCGGTTCACGCTGCTCAGAGAGGAGATTTCAATCTGTGGACCATGGTGGCGCAATCATGAACGCATCACAGGCAGTCGCCCTGCATGACCTGCTCCAGAGCATTGACAAGGGCGATCAAAATGCCGTCGCTCGTGCAGGAATCACAGCCAATAACGCGAGTCGCCTGATGGATTTGCATGCACATGAACTTTCGGCGCTGTATCAAACAAACGCCGCATTTATCAAGATCGAGATCGATAATGCCGTACTGGATCTGCTTCTTCAAAGCATTGCCAGCAATCGCTCTCGGCATCAGACCGCCCATGCATTGATTGAAGCAGACGCGCCACTGGAGATGGTCCGTTACTACTACCCGGATATACAGCGCACGCAGTACGGCCTGCAGCGACGGCTTTCCGGATTGAAACCAGCGCCACAAGGCCGCACACGTTCCCCCGATGAAGATCTTGAGATGGTCATCGCCACAGCCTGGTTTCATGAGGTCAAGGATCAGGATAACCCCACCCCGGACGATTATCTCAAGGTGCATCAGGCATGCAATGCCCCAATACGGCAGATCTGGGCCATGCACAAACCGCAAGACCACGGAGTTTCACAATGACCGGAGAAATCACATGCATAAAGAGAAGGGATGAATCACTCCGCTTCCTTGGTAACTGGCATGAATCCATTCCACGAATCCTGTTCATGGATCCATTTATGCATTCACAGGATCGCAATGTCTATTGCGTCATCCGGGCGCTTATCAGCGAAGAGGGTGTCGCTCCACATCGGGAGATGCGATTTCCGGATTACAGCGAGATCATGAAATACGGCAACATCAGATCCAGAGCGACAGTTGCCAAGTCCATCACTGCCGCACGCATCATCGGCTGGATCGTTCAGAACAATCCGTCAGAGGGGTTGGTGCGTGATGAAACATCTGGCCGCTTCAAGCCCAAGCAGTGGCTTTTTCTTGACGAGCCGATGCCGCACAGTGAGATCTGTCAGTATGACCATGGCTTTGTTGCCTTCATCAAACAGGCGGCAGATCGCCGGGACGAGCATATTTCTGATCTGGCGCGACGTGTTCTTGCGGTCTTGATCGACGATCACGGGAGTGAGCAGGATGAGACTCTTTACGAGCGCCGCCTCGATGCCCATGAAGCAGTCAAAGCGGATTCAAATTCCAATCCAGAGACCTGGTTTTTTGGAATCTCCCAGAAGCCAGCGGATGGAAATCCGAACAGACCTGGCTTCCAGGAGGAAGAAAAACCACCGTGTACAGAATATAAACACGGTGGAAAACCACCGTGTACAGAATATGAACACGGTGGAAAATCACCATGTACAGAATATGAACACGGTAAAAAACCACCGTGTACAGAATATGAACACGGTAAAAAATCACCGAGTACAGTATATGAACATGGTAATTTGCACCATATTAGTGCAATTTCACCGAGTACAGAATATGAACACGGTGAAAATCACCGAGTACAGAATATGAACTCGGCTCCTTGTAGTAGTAGTAGAAAAACTACTACTACAAAACCGAATGTTCAAAAAAAGAGAGCAGCGCTTTTCAAGCGAATCGGTTTCAATCCAAATTTCTGCTCCATTTTCACAACGCGATTCGACAGGCTTCCCGATGAATACCAGGCGCTAATTATTCTCGAGATGAATGCGCGCATGGACAGGAAACTCAACCGCAATGATGTGGCGTATCTTGGACATCTGCTAAAAACAACCTTGTCGTCACTGCAACAGGATGATCCTGGACTTCTGATCTTCACGCCGGAATACTCCTCGCCAGATCCCGGTGAAAGCCAATCACCGGCAACTGATCCAACAGCAACGATGAAACAGGAGTTACAGCATGCACATGCAGATTACCGCCATTGGCAACAGATGCAGCAATCAGCAACAGAGGCCCAGCTAAAACAGGTCAACGTCATGGTTGAGATGGCGAAAACGAAGATCGAGATGCTGAAGCGTCAACAGGACGAGATGCAAAAGCAGTCGGGATCCGGGCCATGACTGTAGTGGTTGTTGAAAAACGCCAAAGTTGTAACAGTGTTACAACTTTGTACAAAACCAGCAAGCAGGGTTTTCTCTTCAGATCCGAGATGTTGAATCTCGTTGATGGCGATACTGACGCCGCAGTATTGCTTTCCTACTGTCAACAGCGGCAACAGATGGAAAACGGCAATCATGGCTCAGATACAGGTCACTTTTGGATGTGGGATGATCTTGCCGGTGTGACCGGATTATCCAGAACACGCCTGGACTCATCCCGATATATTCTCCGAAGGTCAGGAATATTGATCGAAAGAAAATATGGTTGGCCAGCCAAGCTCGAATTTCATATCGATCTCGATCTTCTTGAAAAGCAGCTCACCGTATCGGCACTGACTGAAGGCGAGGGGATCCCGGTGAACCGGGAGATCCTGAATTTCACGGAAAAGGACATCCATGCCGCACTCATGCTTAGCTACGCCATGCGTCACCAGAGGGAGGCCAATGCAACGCTGCCGCCTGAAA
>JAYELV010000044.1:0-12332 GCA_034717755.1 Pseudomonadota bacterium
CTGGCGTATTCTGGACAAACAGGGGGATCAGCGTAAGGTAGCCACCGCGCACCTGCAGAGCAGCCTGAAAAGCGATGTGGCGGAAGATGATTTTGACGCCATTGTCAGTCTCATGAGCGACCTCGTCGGAGAGTTGGCCCACGAAATTGCAGATTCATTGTAGGATAGACAGAGTAGTGAGTAGCGAGGACTGAGTTGTGAGTAGCGACCCTTTTGGTTGTTTTTTGGTTCTTTTTGCTGCCTGCTGCCAACTGACGGCTGCTTGCTTTCTTTAACTAAACTCCAGCCTGAACCCTGCTTTTTTCAGGTAACCCTGCTCACGTTCAAGATCCGCATGCGTCAGCATATGCTGTGACAGCCAGGTGTCGGGAAACTGCAGTTTGATGCGTTTGCCGGAGAAGCTTAAGTCGATGTCCGGAATCTGGTCCGCGGTGCGTCCACGATGCAACAGTACCGCCAGGCGTAACAGTACGCACAGGCGTCGCCCTTGCTTTCTCAAACGTTTCACCAGATCATCGAATGCAGCACGGCGAAACTTGCGGCGGTGGTTCAACACCAGTGTTGCCAGCAACGCCTGCTCCTGGCGGGAAAATCCTGGCAGATCCGCATTAAAAAGAATATAGGCGCCGTGTTTATGATACTGGCCATGTGAAACCTGCAGTCCAATCTCATGCAGCTGTGCCGCCCATGAAAGCAGATCACGGGCGTCATCATCCAGCTTCCACGACTTTGCCGCTGCCAGGAACAGTCTGTCAGCGCTCACAGAAACTCTCTGTGCCTGCAACTGATCGACACTCCAGCGGCCTACAGATGACTGGACAGAAGCAGCGCGGGCATCGGTATGGTTGATTCTTCCCACCAGGTCATACAGCAGGCCCTCGCGCAGTGACTGTTCGGAGACATGCATCTCATCGATATCGAGGGTTTCGAAGACGCCGATAAGAACCGCCAGACCTCCAGGCAACACCGGTCTGCGGTCATCGTCCAGCATCTCCAGTTCAAGCTTATCGATATGGCCGGCTTTGATCATTGCATCACGCAGCCTGTAGAGGCCTTCACGCGTCACACCACTGTCGCACCACCCCTGCGCATGGGTGATATTACGAATCGCCTTGATGGTTCCTGAGCAGCCAATCGCCTCCTCCCAGTTATCCGCCCAGAATCGGCTTGCTATCGGATAGATCGTAAGACGCGCCTCCATGACGGCGCGTTTCATCTGTTCACGGTTGATCCTGCCATCACTGAAAAATCGCTTGCTGGAACTGACGCAACCGGCCAGCAAACTCTCCCGAAACAGACCTTGAAAACCTTCGCCGATAATCAACTCGGTGCTGCCGCCGCCAATATCGACCACCAGGCGCTTGCCCTCCCGCGTCTCCCGCCCATGAGCGACACCGAGATAGATCAGGCGCGCCTCTTCACGGCCAGCGATGATTTCAATCGGATGACCAAGCATTTTTTCAGCATCTTCGACAAACCTGGCGGAATTCGTAGCCACCCGCAGGGTATTGGTTCCCACCACACGCACCGTGCCCTGCGGCAGGGAACGCAAACGTTGGGAAAAACGCTGCAGCGTCTCGAGCCCACGTTTGCGGGCATCAGGATGCAGCTTGCCTTTTTTTGTCAGGCCGCCGCCGAGTCTGACCGGTTCGCGCAATCTGTCGATAATCGAGAGTGTGCCGGAGTCATCCAGGCGGGCGACGATCATGTGGAAACTGTTGGAGCCAAGATCTATGGCGGCAACGACATCAGGTTGAGGTATAGTCACAGGCATTTCACGCTTTTGCTGGAGTTTTACGGGCACGGTTTTTCAATGCTTTCCCCTCTGCTGCACGCTTTTTACGCGCCTCTTTGGGGTCTGCAATCAGCGGGCGATAAATCTCGACACGATCACCATCCTGCAACACTGCATCTGCTTTGGATGCTTTGCCGAAAATCCCCAGGCGGTTTTTACCGAGGTCGATATCGGTAAACTCCTGCAGTATGCCTGAGCGTTCAATTGCCTCTGCTGCGGTAATTCCCTGCGGAGCCTCTACCGGCAGGATCAATTGGTGTCCTTCCAGTGCATGCGCAACTTCAACATGTATGAGATTATTTTCCACCATAAACCTCTTCCGCCCTTTTGCAAAATGAGTCAACCATCGAGTTGGCAATATGCGCAAACACTGCACCAAACGCCATGGTCATGAGTTTACCCGAAAATTCAAACTCAAGACGCAGTGCAATCTTACTGGCATTCTCTCGCAACGGTGTAAACTCCCACAGACCGTTCAGGTGTGTGAAAGGCCCCTCCTGCAAATCGATTTGCATCGACTCATTCTCAACATAAAGATTGCAAGTTGTAAACGACTGTACTACACCGGCGCGTGCTACCTCGATCTCACCACAGATTTGACATCCTTGCCGGTCTTCAGAAACCATCCTGGAGGAGCGGCACCAGGGTAGAAACTCCTGGTAGTCTGCAACAGCATAGACAAGCCGGAACATTTCAGCTGCAGAGTGATGCACCAGCGCACTTTTTTCAACGACTGCCAATTCAATACTCCTATCGCCCCACTTCCCGGTCGAGTTCGCCGCTCTTGAGTTTGTCGAGATATTCTGTCAAAGCGGTCTTGACCTTGCCGCTCAACAGATAGAGGCCGATAAAGTTGGGGAAAGCCATCGACAACAGCAGCAGGTCACTGAAGTCCAGAATACCCGCCGCACTGGTGACCGAGCCAACCACGATGAAAACCACAAACAGGATGCGGTAAACCATGGAGTAATTTTCACCGAACAGGTAGGTCCAGCAGCGCTCTCCATAGTAGGACCATGAGATCATGGTACTGTAGGCAAACAGAACCACGCAGATCGAGAGCACCGTTGGAAACCAGGTGATCACTTTTCCAAATGCAGCAGAGGTCAAAGCGGCGCCCTCCCTGCTTGCGACCAGATTTGCAAACTCGCCATTGGCGTCATAGACACCGGTGATGATAATCACCAGTGCTGTCATGGTGCAGATGACAACAGTATCGATGAAGGGCTCATACAGCGCCACGATACCCTGGCGCACCGGATAGGGGGTTTTCGCCGCGGAGTGTGCGATAGCAGCAGAACCGATGCCCGCCTCGCTGGAAAATGCCGCACGCTGGAAACCCTGCACCAGCGCACCAATCAGACCGCCGATACCCGCCTCCATGGAGAATGCTGATTTCACGATCAATATCAGCGCATCAGGCAGCAGCGGAAAGTTGTACAAAATAATCCACAATGCAGCCAGCAGGTAGATAAAAACCATCACAGGAACAATTTTTTCAGCCGTATGGGCGATGCGTTTGATGCCGCCGATAATGACCACACCCACGGCGAAGGCCATGATAACGCCAAAGGCCCAGTTGTTGTCCGCAAAAAAGCCAACCTGCTGCTGCACAGCTCCCAGCGCCTGGCTCACCTGAAAGGCGTTGCCGCCGCCGAGCGAGGCGCCAATGGTCAGAATGGCAAACAGCGCCGCCAGCCCCTGCCCGATGCCGCCGCCGATGCCGCGTGACAGGTACTCCATGGCGCCGCCCATCACATGGCCGTCTGAACGCACCTCCCGGTACATCTGCGCCAGCGTCACCTCGGTAAACTTGGATGTCATACCCAGTAAACCGGCGATGATCATCCAGAAAGTGGCGCCCGGTCCGCCGATGCTGATCGCGATGGCGACACCGGCAATGTTCCCCAGGCCGACTGTCGCGGACAGCGCCGTGGTCAACGCCTGGAAATGGCTGACCTCGCCCGTGTCATCTTTTCTACTGTACCTGCCGCGAATGACATTCCATGCGTGTCTCATTAAACGCAAATTGACAAACCCCATGCGCAGGGTCAAAAAGATGGCGCCGACAATCAGCCAGGCGACGATCATCGGCATTGATCCTTCACCCGGCATCACATCAAAAAAGAGGACTGTTCCCAGGTAACCGTTGAGTGCAGCAAACCAGGCGTCGACCTGGCCGTTCTCACCGCCGGCAATGAGCGTAGTCGGAACAGCTGAGAGCAGCAGGAGTAAAGAAAACTGTTTGAGTCTGAAATATTTCATAGTGTGGTTATCGCTGTTGGGATGCATTTGATTTTTATACTTTTTTGTCAATTAACCGCAGGTAATACACTCTCAAATTGAATCCACATTACCCGGACGAATAGAGGAATCCGGGGAATTCAGGAAAATAATACTTGATAATTCAACTTGAGCTACATAGCATTCACCCGCCGCAGTTATAATAAACGACATATGAGTGATACAAAAGCACAAAGTCTGGTTGCAGACGAAATGATCAAGGTCAATGACTTCATTCTGAGTCAACTGCACTCGGATATCGTATTGATCAACCAGATCGGCCACCATATTATCAATAGTGGTGGTAAACGACTGCGACCGATGCTGGTATTGATCGCGTCCAGGGCGGTTGGTTATGAGGGCAGCAAGCACATCGATATCGCAGCCATCATCGAATTCATCCACACTGCAACGCTACTGCATGACGATGTCATCGACCATTCTGACCTGCGACGCAACCAGGAGACCGCCAACGCCGTGTGGGGTAATGCTGTCAGCGTACTGGTTGGTGATTTTCTCTATTCTCGCGCCTTCGAGATGATGGTCGAAGTTCAGCAGATGCGCGTCATGGATATCCTCTCGCATGCAACCAACCGCATTGCCGAAGGTGAAGTGCTGCAACTGATGAACTGCAACGACCCGGACATTACCGAACAGCAGTATGTAGAGGTGATCGTGAGGAAAACAGCAACCCTGTTCGAAGCCGGGACCCGCCTTGCTGCAGTGATTGCCGATGCTGACACAGAGACAGAAGAGGCGCTTGCAGACTATGGCATGGAACTGGGCATAGCATTTCAGATCATCGATGATGCACTCGATTACAGCGACAATGATATTGGCAAAAATATCGGCGACGACCTCGACGAAGGCAAGCCAACCCTGCCCCTGATCCGCGCCATGCAAACCGCCCCCGACGATAAGGCAGCGGTCATCCGTAACGCCATCGAAAACGGTGGCCGCGAACATATCGAGGCAGTAACCCGCGCAATTGAAAGCTCGGATGCAATCGCTTACACTACGCAGGTGGCAATCGAGCATTCTCAAAAAGCCATCAAGGCGCTGGATGCCCTGCCGCCTTCACCCTACCGCGATGCGCTCGCAGAACTGGCCGATTTTTCCGTACATCGCGCCTGCTAAATAATCCGGAGCAATCCGGAGACAATTCACACACCATCGGGGTGTAGCTCAGCCTGGTAGAGCACTGCCTTCGGGAGGCAGGGGCCGGAGGTTCGAATCCTCTCATCCCGACCAATTATGAATCTGCACTTCCTTCACACTCCATTAGTTCCCTGCTCGCCAGCCAATCGCAATACCTCGTCAATCAGCTGTGTCGACAGGCGATAGCCTGCCTTGCACAACTTCTCCAACTCGGGAGCCACTACATCCAGCAGCCCTTTTTTCTTTGCCGCAAGCAATACACCGGCAATACCCACAACTTTCAATCCCCTACTTTTTGCAAGCTGTCGCCCTCTTCGTTCATCCATCAGCACAAAGCGGCAACCGATACGCTCAGCCAGTAAAATTGCTTGTGACTCTCCAGGATCCAGAATCAACTGCAATGTCGCCAGGGCCCCGGTTTCATCTACCAGGTCATGCACCTCGATCCAACCATCGTCCAGAGCATGTCGCAAGCCACGAGTCCCAGGTAAATTTGTGTCACAACACAACTCATTTTGAACCGCGACAGGGATAAGAACGGCTCCATAAAGTTTTTTCAACAAAACCAGTTGCTCTATTCTGCTCAATGCAATTAGCGGACCCGCATCAGAGATGACAATGTTCTTCACAAGGCAGCGCGCACCTCATCCGCCAACTCTACCGCTGGATAATCGACTGCAGAGATTCCTGTTTCTCCCAATAGTTCAATAAACTCCTCCAGCGAGAGCCTGGCCATTGTGGCTGCCTGGGCCATGGTGACCCGGTGAGTTTCAAACAGACGTAATGCAAGTGTACGATGTACGCCGTAAATCAGAAGATGATCATCAAAAGGTATCGCCAGAATGGCGGGTTTGCCATGCTTGGTAATCAATGACATTTTTCCCGATTCAGCATTTTTCAGCAGTTCACCCGAGCGATTGCGTAAATCACGTGCAGTAAATATATCGATATCTTGCATATTGCTCTCTTTTATTTATGCCTACAAAGTGTAGCACTATATACAATCTGAACCTGAAATATTTATTGCTGCCAACAACATATCAAACTTCGAACACATTACCTGGACCAAAAAAAACCCGGCTCGGCGGCCGGGTTGATGTGCTTTAACCAGGTAAATGTTTATTCACTCTGTACCAGTTGTATAGCCGTAGTCACATCATGTGATGCGACCATTTCAGTTTCTGCGTTTGTCACCGCATTCATATAGAGCCCGACGGTGACCGCGATTGTCGCTGACCAGAAAACCACCTCAACCAAACTGCGTATCATTTCATTTCTCCTTTGCCATTCATGTTGATAATTATCAATTATCTTCTGTGAATGACTTTAGAATAGCACCTCGATTGAGCCGTTTCTATAGGGAATAACCCGAAATTTTGACCCTGGCAGCTGTCAATATCCCTTCATGTAAACGCGTCTCAAAATCCCCGGAGCATGGTGGAAAATCGAGAATGCCGACAAAATGCTCACATTGCGTGTCTCACGCGCCAACGGCAACCGGGAAAAACATTGGATTCGCTCAAACCTGATAACCAGGTATCTGCTTCCATGAATCAACCCCGCCATCCGATGAACCAAACCAACTACAGTAGAGAATGCTTACTCTCACTTTGAATTACGCCCTTTTGCTCATGATTTTTTTCTCTTTTTAACCTTCAGGCCTTATAATGAAACGCTTATTTGCTTGTCGATGACTTTTGACTCAATGACTATCTATCAGACCGACGATCTGCGTATTCAGAAAATCAGGGAGGTCGCCTCTCCCGCTTCCGTGCATGAGGCATTCCCGGTCACTGAAACAGCCGCACGTACAGTGCATGACAATCGCCTCAACGTACATAAGATCCTGCATAATGAGGATGACCGCCTGGTCGTTATCGTCGGTCCGTGCTCCGTACATGATCCTGAAGCCGCGCTGGAATATGCCGGCAAGCTCAGCGCTCTGCAAAAAAAGCTTCAGAATGACCTGATCATCATCATGCGGGTCTATTTTGAGAAGCCGCGCACCACTGTCGGCTGGAAAGGATTGATCAACGACCCGTATCTCGATGGCTCCTTTGAGATCAACAAAGGGCTGCATGTGGCGCGCAATCTGCTGCTGAAAATCAATGAGATGGGGCTGCCGACCGCGACAGAATTTCTAGACCTGATCAGCCCGCAGTATGTAGCCGACCTGATTACCTGGGGCGCCATAGGAGCACGCACGACAGAGAGTCAGGGGCATCGCGAGCTTGCATCAGGGCTGTCGACCCCCGTTGGCTTCAAGAATGGAACAGATGGCCGCCTGCAGATTGCAATCGATGCGATTGGCGCAGCACAACGTCCGCATCACTTCATGTCGCTGACAAAAGCAGGACACTCTGCGATATTTTCGACCACCGGCAACAATGATTGCCACGTGATCCTGAGAGGCGGAAATCGCCCCAACTACGATACGGAAAGTATCAATATTGCCGCCTCAGAGATTGAGAAAGCCGGGCTTGAACCCAAGCTGATGATCGACTTCAGCCATGCCAACAGCAAAAAAGAGTATCAACGCCAGATTGATGTTGGAAAAGATGTCGCAGCTCAGATTGCGCACGGCGACCATCGCATCTTCGGAGCCATGATCGAAAGTCATCTTATCGGCGGCCAGCAGTCCCTGGATAGCGGAGATGAGCTGATTTACGGACAAAGTGTCACCGATGCCTGTATTGGGTGGGATGATACTGCTCCCCTGCTGACTTTATTGGCGGATGCTGTAAAACAGCGCAGGAAGAGGTAGGTGGTTAGGTTTTAGGTTTTAGGTTTTAGTCATTACGAGCGCAGCGAAGTAATCTCAAGCAGATTGCCGCGGTCGCTTAGGCTCCCTCGCAATGACAAAAATCTAACCGAACTCATCAAAGCCGGCTTTTTTGTACCAGCGTTTGGCCTCCTCCGCATCCTTCTCTACACCATTTCCCTCTTCATACATCATTGCCAGGGTGGTCATCGAGCCGACCAGACCCTGCTCCGCCGCCTTGCGGAACCACTCTGCCGCTTTTGCTCCGTCTTTGGCAGCACACTCCCCTTCCAGGTACATAAAACCCAGCCCGTGCTGTGCGAGATCATGGCCGGATTCGGCCGCACCCCGCATATATTTATAGGCGGCAAGTTCGTTTGCGACCATACCCAGACCATTCTGCGACATGATCGCCATACGGTATTGCGCCTCGGCATTGCCGTCATCAGCCAGGGGCCTCAACATTGGCACGGCCGTGGAGAAGAGTCTGGACTCGAAAGCGGCGATACCACTTGCGAGGTTGATTTCATTTTCTTCAGTCGTTTCCATGGTTTTCTCTTTATTTAATGATTGTCGGGTTTTGCGTCAATACCAATTTTCACCACGGAACACGCTGAACAGACGGAAAGAAAACATAAATCTTTCGTAACTATTCAGCACCTACAGGATCGTCACTGCTACCGGGTATATGCGGGTGAACCCCATCAGTTTTCTGTGCAATGCGTGAAGCTGAGTCGTTGTCCATGAATACAGATGAGGAGATATCACTATATCTGTGTGCATCCGTGTTCATCTGTGGTTAATTTTTTCCGTAGTTCATGTTGCTGCTCTCTGAACCAGTTGATAGCGCACCTGTCCTGCTGTTTTATCGCGGATGATGCGCCAGCTGTGAGGCAACTTTGGTGGATCTTCATGCACATCCTGCTCCAGGTAGATCAGCGCTTCAGGCACCAACCAACCACCGTGTTCCAGCTGATCGATCACCGGTTGCATCAATTGCCTGTTGAATGGCGGATCAACAAACACCAGCTGATACATTTCAGCATCACCCTGCAGCCAACGCAGAGCATCGGCATTTATCAGCCGGACAACCTCTCGCGTTTGCAGCAATGTGCTATTTTGCTGCAGCGAACGGAACACATTTCGCTGACTTTCGATCATGGTGACCCGGGCTGCACCCCGTGACACCGCCTCGAATCCCAGTGCTCCGGAACCGGCAAACAGATCCAGACAACGGGACTTTGCGATATCCTGCTGCAGCCAGTTGAACAGGGTTTCGCGCACGCGATCGGCTGTAGGGCGCAATCCCATGGCGGCTGGAAACTGCAAACGGCGGCCTCCATATGAGCCGCCGATCAAACGGACCCTGTTATTTCCCCGTTGTATTCCCATCTTTTCCCGAACCACCAACCTGCACAATGACAAAGTGATCCGGGTTGACACGGCGACTGAAGGCATCGTGAATTTGCTTCGCGGTCACAGCAGTAATCTTTTCCACGAATGTATTGAGATGATCCAGCGGATAGTCGTAAAACCCCATCATCGCAAGATACTCGACAATCTTGCTGTTGGAAGAGATGCGCAGCGGAAAGCCACCGGTGATATTGCGTATCGAGGCGATCAGGCGCTTTTTCGTAGGGCCGTCTTTGATGAAATCGCGCAGTGTCTGCTTCATCACCTTGAGCGTCTGTTGCGACTGCTCATTGCGTGTCTGCGCACTGAACAGGTAGGGGCCTTTGCCACGCATAGGGATAAAATGACTGCTGACGCTGTAGGCAAGCCCGCGTTTCTCCCGAACCTCTTCACCCAGCATGGAGACCAGACCACTGCCACCGAGCATGTGATTGCCGACATAGAGCGCATAGAAATCCTTATCCTGCCGCGCCATCACCGGTTGTCCAAAAAGCAGGTGGGTCTGGCTGGAGGGAAATTCGATACGCCTCTCCACTGCTTTTTTTGAAACCTTGACCTCGGCCAGAGGCTGCGGTTTCTCACCCGCAGCAACATTCGTCATCAGGCGCTCTGCGATCTCTTCGGCCTGCTTGCGGTCGACTGCTCCAACAATCGCGATGACCGTGTTACTGCCGACATAGTATTGCTTGAACCAGTCCAGAATATCCTGCCTGGTTATGGCCTTGATACTCTCTACATTTCCCAGCGAGTTATGCGCGTACGGGTGGTCGCCATAGAGACTTTGGTAGAAAGCTATCGATGCGGTGCTGGATGGTGACTCTTTCTGCTTCTCCAGGGCCACGTTGATCTGTTTCTTGCGCCGTTCTATCGCATCAGCGGCGAAAGAGGGTGACGAGATCACCTTCTGCAGGGTTTGCAGGCTCGAATCCAGAACTTCGGCATCGACCAGTGTACGCATTGAAATAATCCCCATGTCACGCAGCGAGGTCGTCGAAAAACTGGCGCCGACATCTTCGAAGCGTTCCGCCAGTTGATCGGCATTCCACTCGCCGGCGCCATCTGACAACAGCGTGCTGACAAGCGATGCAATACCCGGCTTATCATCGTCGCGCGCACTGCCGGCGTCAAAAACCATGCGTACATCGAGCATCGGGATCGAAGGCGCCTCGACGAACATCACCTTGGCGCCGTTGCTGGTGTTCCAGCTCTTGATCAGCGGAGCTGCAACTACAGGGGTTGCTGAAATCAGCAACACACATAGAGACACAAATAGAGACACAAAAATCCTAATGTGCATGAGAAGCTCCTCCCATCTGTTGGGCACGCTGCTGTTTAAGCGCCTGTTCATCATCCATTGGCTGCGGATCCAGCATCGCCACTGTCCTGTTTTTGGCAATGAAATAGCGTTTTGCAACACTCTGGATCTGCTGCGGCGTGACTGCTTTGAGTTTGTCGATTTCAGTATCACTCATGCGCCAGTCAAGACCGACTGTCTCCAGCTTTCCCAACTGCATTGCCTGGTAGAAGACCGAATCCCGTTCATAGACTTTCGCAGCAACTGTCTGCGTGATGATGCGTTTTAGTTCAGAGGCATCGACCAGCTCGTGTTTGAGCTTCTCGATTTCGGCAAGAAGCGCCTCTTCAAGTACAGCAACCCCCTTGCCCTCACCGGGAATGCCTTCAATAATCATCAGCGTGGAGAGACGTGCATGCATGTTATAACCAAGTCCGGCGGATGCAGCAACACGCGAACCACGCACCAGTTCACGGCTGAACCTGGCGCTTTCACCGCCATCAAGAATTGCTGCAAGGATCTCCAGTGCATAGGGCTCCCACTGTTTCTCTTTCTCCGCCGTTGCAATCGTCGGGGTCTTATAGCCCATTAGCAAATAAGGCTGTCGCGCAGGCGCCCTGACTTGCAGACGTACTTCACCGAGTTGCTCCGGCTCGACAGAGGGTTTGACGGGTCGTAAAGACTGGCTGGGAATTTTTCCGAAAGTGGCATCCACCATGGTTTTGATTTCTTGCGGGTCAACATCGCCGACGACGACCAGGGTGGCATTATTGGGGGCATACCAGCGGGAGTACCACTGCTGCAAATCCTCGATAGCCAGGTTTTCGAGATCCGAACGCCAGCCAATAATGGGTTGACGATAGGGAAGCACGCGATAGGCGACGGCCTGGAACTGTTCGTAGGTCATCGATGTGGGTTTGTCATCAGTGCGCATGCGGCGCTCCTCGATGACCACCTGCACCTCTTTTTTGAACTCTTTCGGATCGAGCAGTAAATTGCGCATGCGATCCGCTTCCAGCTCAAAAGCCACATCCAGACGATCGGAAGAGATAGTCTGGAAATAGGCGGTATAGTCCGTACCGGTGAATGCATTCTCACGACCGCCATTCTCGGAAATGATATGCGAGAACTGATTGGGGCCATGTTTCTTCGTCCCCTTGAACATCATATGCTCCAGCACATGTGAAACGCCGGTGATCCCTTCAGGCTCATAACTCGAACCGACCTTGTACCAAATCTGCGAGACGGCAATGGGAGCACGATGATCCTCCTTGACCAGCAGTTTCATGCCATTGTCGAGCATGAATTCATGCACCTTCTGTGCACTCGCCAAAGCCGGCAACATCAGCAGCGCAGACAACGCAACAAACAATGAATAACATATTTTTTGCATGATTTTCCAGCCAGTAAGTTTCAACAGTGGGATATTAAAGGATTAAGACCCATGGGTCTGCATTTTGTTTCAGGGGAAACACCTACAAAGTATGCAGTTTGCAGTCTTCAGTTCGCAGTTCGCAGTTCGCAGTTCGCAGTTCGCAAAAGTTTAATCAGGTCATTGCCTTCTGCCAACTCTCTTTTTCTTTTCCTGCATACTGAAGAGTAATTTCTCAATAAGTCCGTGCATTGAT
>JAYELV010000045.1:0-1731 GCA_034717755.1 Pseudomonadota bacterium
ATTTTCTCGTTTTAGAAGATACTGAATAGTTACATACTCAGTTTATATTATAACCGAGTTGTTGATTGTGCGAAATCAGGCAGAGAATTAAAGAACAGGTGACATCTCAATAACTTCGTCTATTGAATGCTTTTAGTAACAACAGATGTCATTGCGAGGAGCTGAAAGCGGCGCGGCAATCTGGCAAGGAGATTGCCGCGGTCGCTTAGGCTCCCTCGCAATGACGGCATTCATACGGTTATTGAGAAGCTACATGACTTCCGTGTAGTCCCTGTGTTCCGTGGTAAATTCTTGTTTATCTGTTCCGCTGCGCTTTCTCTTCCAGCCCCGAGAGTCCGAAACGCCGCTGCAGCTCATCGAGCACCTGCCGGTGGCTGATCCCCATGTGCGACAGCATCACCATGGAGTGAAACCACAGGTCGGCAGTTTCATAGATGATGTGCTCTGCATCGCCATTTTTTGCAGCCAGCACCGTTTCGGTTGCCTCCTCGCCGATCTTTTTGAGGATCGCATCCACTCCTTTGGCATGCAGCGAAGCAACATAGGAGGAATCCACAGCGGCGCTCTTGCGCTGCTCCAGCACTGTTTCGAGTTGTTCCAGCACACTGCTCACAGGCGCATCTCGATACCGGCATCGGCCATGTACTGCTTGGCCTCTCCGATGGTGTATTCGGCAAAGTGGAAGATCGATGCAGCCAGAACCGCATCAGCGCCGCCTTTGGTGACGCCTTCGACCAGGTGCTGCAGTTCACCGACGCCTCCGGATGCGATCACCGGAATCGGCACAGCTGTGGAGATTGCCAGGGTCAGGTCATTATCAAAACCGATTTTAGTGCCGTCACGGTCCATACTGGTGAGCAGAATCTCTCCGGCGCCGAAATCCGCCATCTTTTTTGCCCATTCGATCGCATCGATGCCTGTGGGCTTGCGCCCGCCATGGGTGAAGATCTCCCAGCGAAGCGGCTCATCATCAGCCGAGACCCGCTTGGCATCGATGGCGACCACGATGCATTGCGTGCCGAAGCTTTCAGCAGCTTCCCTGACAAATTCCGGATTGAATACAGCAGCCGTGTTGATGCCAACTTTATCCGCACCTGCATTGAGCATGCGGCGAATATCATCGACCACGCGGATGCCGCCGCCCACAGTCAACGGGATAAAGACCTCGCTTGCAACATCCTCGACCACATGCACGATGGTTTCGCGATCATCGGAACTGGCGGTGATGTCGAGAAAGGTGATCTCGTCGGCGCCCTCTTCATTATAACGGCGCGCAACCTCGACAGGATCGCCTGCATCACGGATATCGACGAACTGGACGCCCTTGACCACGCGGCCGGCATCCACATCGAGACAGGGAATGATTCGTTTTGCAAGACCCATCGGTTCAGCCCGGAAAATTATGTTTGAATTTGCGCATGGAGTGTATAAGCTTATGTACTAAAGCACAACAGAGGAATCAACCATGAAAGCAGCCCTGATCGCAACACTACTCGTTGTTACAACCTCACCATTGATGGCTGATGAAGACGCCCCTATGGTAACGCCGATTCAGCGCATCACTATGGAGACTGCACAGACTATTGCAAAGGCCGCCATCGACGCCTGCCGCAAGCAGGGGATCTCTGCCGGGGTCACGGTCGTAGACCGCAACGGCATCGCCCAGGCGGTATTGCGCGATACCCTGGCTCCGCCGATCACACTGCCCGTCAGTCAGAAAAAAGCCTACGC
>JAYELV010000045.1:1831-5638 GCA_034717755.1 Pseudomonadota bacterium
CCTGCCGCAAGCAGGGGATCTCTGCCGGGGTCACGGTCGTAGACCGCAACGGCATCGCCCAGGCGGTATTGCGCGATACCCTGGCTCCGCCGATCACACTGCCCGTCAGTCAGAAAAAAGCCTACGCGGCCGCCAATTTCAATGCCGCCACCTCATCCCTGGAAGATCTTGTAAAAACAGCCCTTGGCAACATGCCGGAGATGATGCTGGGAGCCGGTGGACTTCCTATCCAGGCAGGCGGCAGCATGCTTGGCGGTGTCGGCGTCAGCGGCGCGCCATCCGGTGAAACCGATGAAGCCTGCGCCCAGGCCGGACTGGATGCAGTTGTTGATGATCTCGAGATGGGCATGTAAACAAAGTTGGCAGTTGGCAGTTGGCAGTTGGCAGTTGGCAGAAGTTTATACAGATGATGGCGAACTGAAAGTTTTTTCCGCCCTTGATTTAATGTATAGAAAGATTGCCGCAGTCGCTTAGGCTCCTTCGCAATGACAGAAATTACATTATTCCTGCCTGCTGCATACTGCTTACTGCAAACTTTCTTTTCTGCCCCCCTGCATGGCAAGTTTTCCGGAACGCCCCGGCAATTCACCGCGGATGATCTCCTCGTGCGGCAGTTGGGAAAGATCGAGAGAGCGATAGATCTCCTCCACGGCACAGAGTTCATCCTCGCCTTGCCACATCTGCAGCAGACGCTCCATCACCGGCCGCAAACCCATCCCCTCGAGCTCGGCATGCAGCGTATACACATGCCCGTGCGGAAGTTGTTTGCGGCTGTCGGCATAGAGTCTCTGATGCACATTCTGCTGCGTCATGCCATCAACACCGATCAGTTCATCCAGCGTGGCAAGCGTTGTCGGTATTTGCGGGCAGCTTGATTCAACTCCGTCGATACGCGGAAAAAAAGGGGATCTTCCACGTACATCGCTGGCGTAATCGAATCCCAACTCCTGCTCCAACTCCAGGGTTGAGGCGTTGAGCTGCCAGCCTGCTGCGCCATGCGTCCTGGCTGCATAGCCGAACACCTCTTCAAATGCTTCCACCGCCCTGAGCATCTCACGCCTGGTCCAGACCTCATCCCTGTTGGCGACAAAGTCCTGCCAGCGAATATGATCGTAACAGTGGATGCCGACTTCATGCCCCGCTTCCGCCACTGAGCGCATCACTGCACCCGCCTTGCGGCCGATATGGGGCCCCGGCAGCAGCACACCATACATCAGGGTTTTGAGGCCGTAATGGCTTGCCACCGAGGTGCGGCGCACCTTCTGCAGGAATCCGGGGCGAAAGATACGCCGTAGTGCACGACCGGTGTGATCCGGCCCCAGGCTGAAGAGAAAGGTTGCACGAAGCTGGTATTGATCGAACAGACGCAGCAGCGACGGCACTCCCTCGAGAGTGCCGCGAAAGGTATCCACATCGACTTTGAGCGCAATGCGCATGCGAGATCCCCGCTACTATTTGCTATCAGCCCGTTGCTCAGCTATGTTGTTATCGGCATCGTGCCGATCATCAATATCTGCATCCGAGCCATCTTCCGGGCATCCATATTTTTTTTCCGTATAGCTCAATACCAATGCTGCAAAACTCAAAACAACGATCGATGCGACAATGGTCAGCAACAGTAGCAGATGAAAATCATCTGTCACCTTTTGCACATCGATCACCAGATGGCGTGTCAGGGCTGTAATCGCAATAAAGATCAAAAACTGCACCGGCAGGCGGTGCGTCTTGAAATAGATGCCGATCATGGCGCCCAACTCAAGATAGATGAACAGCAGCAGAATGTCTTTCAACGAGGCGTGTCCGCTTTGCATGATATGGATATATTCGACAACAGCAGACCAGACGATGGTGGCGCCAATGGCGAACAAAGCAAGATAGTGGAATATCTCCACCATGAGATTGCCAAATTTCTGAAGGTTATCATTAAGATTATTCATCAATCAGAGCCCTCGCAGTAGTCACTTCATCTCTGTAGGCGGTAAAGATGTTGCGCAGGGCATCATGCAGAGTGACTTGCGGGGACCACTCAAGATCGGTTTTGGTGTTTTCGATCCAGGGCACCCGCGTCTGAATGTCCTGATAGCCCTCACCATAGTAAGTTCCGGATGAGACATCCACCAGCTCGACCATGTCGGCCCCGGATTTGTATTCAGGGAACTCCCGGGAAATCTGCAGCATCAACTCAGCCAGTTCCCGCACCGAAAGGTCGTTGTCCGGGTTGCCGATATTGTAGATATTCCCGCTTGCGCAGCCGTCTTTATTTGCAATGATCTTCATGAGTGCGCTAATGCCGTCGCTGACATCGGTAAAACTGCGTCGCTGTGCACCGCCATCGACCAGCTTGATCTGCTCACCACGCGCAATGTGACCGAGAAACTGGGTCACGACGCGGGAACTCCCCTCCTTCGGCGTATGCATGCTGTCCAGGCCGGAACCGACCCAGTTGAATGGCCGGAACAGGGTGTAATCGAGTCCATCCTGCTGTGCATAGGCGCTGATGACACGATCCATCAACTGCTTGGAGCAGGAGTAGATCCAGCGGGGTTTATTGATTGGTCCAAGCACCAGGTTTGACTTGTTGGGATGAAACTCTGCATCGCTGCACATGCCGTACACCTCGGATGTCGAGGGAAACAGCAGCCGTTTTTGATAGTGAACGCAGTAGCGGATAATCGGCAGGTTAGCCTCGAAATCAAGCTCGAACACCGCCAGCGGATTTGTTACATAGGTCGCCGGCGTAGCAATCGCCACCAGTGGCAGAATCACATCACACTTTTTGACGTGATATTCGATCCATTCATGGTTAATGGTGATGTCGCCTTCAAAAAATGAGAAGCGCTCATGCTCAATGAGATCCTGCACCCGGTCAGAGTGCATGTCCATACCGAAGACTTCCCAGTCAGTCGTATCGAGGATACGACGCGACAGGTGATGGCCGATAAAGCCGTTAACACCCAGTATCAATATTTTCATGGCTAAATTTTTCCAGTAAATATACCCCGGAAGTCAACCCGAGAATAAAACATGAATCAGCTATCTTACTGACTAGCAATCCTTGAGTGAGCAATTTTTTTACAAATGAGCCAAATTTAATAATGACTCGTAAGTTCTCAATAATTCCGTGCATAATCGCGGTCAGAAGACCGCTCCCACAATTCCATGTGACATCAGATGTGGGAGTGGTCTTCTGACCACGATTGAAATGCGATAGCATTTAACACCAAGAGCCTTCACCCCGGCCATATCCAGCGTAGGACGGGGATTATTGCGTCCGCAGCTCCTTGCCAAACAACGCGTAAAACTCTTTCTCACCGACCACTTCACCATCAAATTCCAGGCTGGTCAGCTCGATACGCCTGGCATCGGCGCAATCGACATAACAGCGTCCGGACTCCCAGTAGATGCGTACAATATCACTTTTTGCCAATTCACCGCGCCAGTAACTGCCGAGAAGCTTCAGCCGCTCTCCCTGCACATCCATATATGCTCCCGGATAGGGCGGAGCCACGGCGCGAATCAAATTGTGGATCTCCCATGCCGAACGGCTCCAGTCGACGGCTCCATCTTCGGGTTTACGGCCGCCAAAATAACTGCCGGAGGCCAGGTCCATCGGCCGCTCTGCAAAACTGCCGGCAAGCAGTCCCGGCAACGCACGTTGCATCACTGTTTCAGCGGCGCACACCAGCTTGAGAAAGAGATCATGGGCGGTGTCATTCGGCAAAATCTTCACCATCTGCTGATCCAGCAGATGGCCTGCGTCGGGTTTGTCCTCCATGCGATGCAGTGTTACGCCTGACTCGCTTTCAC
>JAYELV010000046.1:0-5614 GCA_034717755.1 Pseudomonadota bacterium
ATAATAGACAAATATACCTGTTTTTAAAGACAATTGCATTGATTCGGCACAATAAATCGATAATTATAGGTTTTAAGTTTTAAGTTTGTCGAGTTCACTACCCAGTACTCAGTACTCAGTACTCAGTCCTTTCTTAATAATAGTGGCGGCTGAATCACCACCCTGCTCCAACCACAGGGCATTGTGCTCTTTTCTCAGCCATGTCAGCTGTCGTTTGGCCAGTTGGCGGGTGGCGGTGATGCCCTTCTCTCTCATCTCCTCGTAGCTGTAGTCTCCCTGCAGATACAGCAGCATTTGCCGATAGCCAACGCTGCGCATGGAGGGAAGGTCAGGCGTCAATGCATAGCGCTTCACTAAATCGCGAACCTCCTGCTCAAAACCCTGCTGTAACATCAGTTCGAAACGCTGCGCAATGCGTTCGCGCAGGATTTCCCGTGACCATGGAGCCTGCACCAGCTTGATGACAGAGTAAGGTAGTGTCGGCCTGGCATGCAATTGCTGCAGCTCACTCATCGATTGTCCACTAATTTCATACACCTCCAGCGCCCGCTGGATGCGCTGCGGATCGTTGCGATGAATCCTCGCAGCAGCCGCCGGATCGATGCTTGCAAGGCGATCGTGCATCGCATGCCATCCCAACTCCCGGGCCTGTGCGAGCAGACGCTCACGCACGACCGCATCTGCCGGCGGTAACCGGGATAACCCTTGTTCCAGCGCACGAAAATAGAGCATGGTGCCGCCAACGAGCAGCGGGATACGCCCCTGCCGGGTAATTTGCTCCATTTCATGCAAGGCGTCATCGCGAAAGCGCGCCGCCGAGTAGGAGTCGTCAGGATCACAGATATCGATGAGACGATGCGGCGCTATTGCCTGTTCCTGTGCGTTAGGTTTGGCTGTGCCTATATCCATATGCCGATAGACCAGCGCCGAGTCGACACTGATGATGTCGCAGGGAAACTGCTGCACCAGCTGCATCGCCAGAGCTGTCTTCCCCGATGCTGTCGGCCCCATCAGAAAAATTGCAGGTCCTTCTATTCGCCGCGGCTGAACCATTTATCCATCTCGGCCAGTTCAAATGCCATCCATGTGGGACGGCCGTGATTGCACTGACCGCTGCGTTCGGTGCGCTCCATATCCCGCAGCAATGCATTCATCTCCTCGATACTCAAACGCCGGTTGGCGCGCACCGAACCATGACAGGCCATCGTCCCCAGGGTTTCGTTGATAGTCTCCTGGATGCGTTCACTGTTGCCATGCATAGCCAAATCCGACAACAGATCCCGCAGCAGCCTCTCCGCATCGGCTCCCTGCAAATAGACCGGCATGGAACGCACCACCAGGGTCTCGTCACCCAACTGATCTACCTCCATTCCCAGACGTTGAAGCCACTGCTGCTGTTCGATGGCAAGTTCGACTTCGCGCGAACTGACCTTGACGGAGAGTGGCACCAGCAGCGGCTGGGATTTGAGAACACTCTCCTGCAATGCAATTTTCATGCGCTCGTAGGTGATGCGTTCATGGGCGGCATGCATATCGACAACGATAAGCCCCTGTTGATTCTGTGCCAGAATATAGACCCCGTGCAGTTGCGCCAGCGCATAACCCAGCGGAGGAACATCCTGCTCTTCACCTGAAGTCGCGGATGACGGCAACTGAGGTGGTCTCTGCATCTCCATCGATGCCTGATATGCAGACGGCCGCTGTTCGCGCATATTCAGCGGGAAACGCTGCTGCGAAGCAGCTGCCGAGCTGAAATCAGCTGGCGATGACGATCCAGGGTCTGTTGCACCAGCAGCAGGCGGTTGGAGTTGCTGTATATTGCCCTGCTCTGCGGGGCGTACATCCGCAAGCACCTGATGCAGCGTGCGGAACAAAAAATCATGCACCAGGCGGCCTTCTCGAAAACGCACTTCATGCTTGGTTGGATGCACGTTGACATCCACCAGCACCGGATTGAGTTCGAGATAGAGCACATAGGCCGGATGACGTCCGTGAAACAACACATCCCGGTAGGCCTGGCGAATGGCATGAGTGACCAGCTTGTCGCGCACCATGCGTCCATTGACAAAAAAATGCTGCATATCGGCCTGCGAACGCGAAAATGTAGGCAAACCAACCCAGCCGCGCAGTCGCAGTCCTACTGCTTCATGTTCAAAACAGAGCGCGTTGTCGACAAAACCCTGTCCCAGCAGGCTGGCGATACGCTGATCATTCCCGGCCGTCTGCGTCACGGCCGGCAGTGAAAAAATCTGGCGGCGATTATGGGTGAGAGTAAAACCGACATCAAAGCGTGACAGCGCCAGCCGGCGCAGCAGTTGATCGATATGCCTGAACTCGGTTTTTTCGGTGCGCATGAATTTGCGCCGCGCCGGTGTATTGTAGAAAAGGTCCCGCACTTCCAGCGTCGTTCCCTGCGGGTGGGCCGCCGGCATGATCTCGCCATCAGAGCTGATCGAGTGAGCCTGCTCCTCTCCACCTGCAAGCGAAGTCATGGTGAGTCGTGAAACAGAGGCAATACTGGGCAGCGCCTCACCACGAAAGCCCATACTGCTGATACGCTCCAGCTCCTCGAGGCTCTCCAGTTTACTGGTGGCATGGCGTGACAGCGCCAGCGCCAGGTCATCAGCATGAATACCGCATCCGTTGTCACGAATCCGCATGCGCTTGATGCCACCCTGCTCCACACTAACATCGATCTGAGTAGCGCCGGCATCCAGGCTGTTTTCAACCAGCTCCTTGATCACCGATGCCGGGCGCTCGACGACCTCACCCGCCGCAATCTGGTTAACGAGCACCGTAGGCAGTGCATGGATGCGGCGCGAGGATGCAGATAAGATGTCAGATTCTGATTTCATCCGCTCATTGTGCCAGTATGCATGCAACGACATCAACCATCTTGACACATCTCTCTGTTGTTATTCTTTCCTGCAAACGGCATACTGACGACTACAAATTTTAGACGGCCCCAGGAGGCTGTCCGAGAATAGAATACCTACTGCGGAAACGCCCTTTTGGCCAGATTTTCCGTCCATTATCGTTAAATAGCGCTGCTATTCGCCTCAAATGCACGAAAAATCTGACTCAAAATGGCATTCCCTCGCTACGGCCCCTATTCTCGGACAACCTCCTAGATCAATGCGCTGCGTTCTTCGACACATCCTGCTATTTATGGCTGCGCTGGCCAGCAGTAGCTGCGCTACCTCAACAGAAAAATCCCTGGCATCTGTCACATTTCCTCTCTCCGGCAATGGAACCCTTGAAGATTTCGTGCCTGCTCACAACGCCGTTCGCTCACAACATCGCCTGCCTCCCCTTAAATGGTCGCCGCAACTTGCAAGCTATGCGCAGCAATGGGCAAATCAGCTACGCAAGAGAAACAACTGTGGTATGAAACACCGGCCGGACAGGGGCAGATTTGCGCAACAATACGGTGAAAATCTATTACAGGTAGGCCCGACACGCTGGTCTGATGGCAGGAGAGAGCTGTACCACATGACGCCGCAAATGATCACTGACGTATGGGCTGACGAGAGGCGATTCTATCGCTATCGGAGCAGCAGCTGCAAGCGGGGGAAAGTCTGCGGCCACTACACCCAGGTTGTGTGGCGCGATACCCAGGAGATCGGCTGCGCCAAAGCTGTCTGCCGGGACAAGTCACAAGTCTGGGTTTGCAACTACAACCCGCCAGGCAATTACCGGGGGAAAAGACCCTATTAATCGCACTTGGGAGCTGTTATTTCACCAGCCGGACAATCTCCAGCCACAGCATTCCGACATATTCATGCATGGCATATTCGCTATTCTTTAATCCCGACGCATCAGGGATTGAAAAACCATTCTTAGAGTGTTTTGCCAGGTGATACGTCGGTGCGGCGAATGGATACAACCCCTCTTCATTGAAAATCGCCATGGCCCGCGGCATGTGGGACGCCGATGTGACCAGGATGAAATCCCGGTTATTAACAACTGTTTTGGCATCAATCGCCTCCTCCCTTGTATCTTTCGGCGCATAGCGGGCAATGATCTGCTCCTCCCTGACTCCGAGCAAAACAGCCATGTTTTTCTGCATCAGAGCATGCGGAGTCGGATCTGTACCGGAATATCCGGAAACGATCAGTTTTGCATCATCGAGCTGACGTAAAATCCTGATCCCCTCTGCGAGTCTGAACATCGCCGAGCGACCCAGTTGAGATGTCAATGGCAAATTTTCGTTTGTCGTATGCCCTGCCCCAAGCACCATCACGTAGCCAATATCTTTCGGAAACTCCTTCAGTGCGGGATAGCTCGACTCAAGCGGACTGATTAACAGTTCCGAAAAAGGGGTATAGCTCATGACGGCTATCCACAGCAATGCAGAGATCATAAAGATCCTGCTCATTTTGAAGTTATGCTTATACAGAAAATAGAGCGCAATCAGGATCAGCATCAAGCCAATCGAGAGAGGCGTCAGCAGCATCGAGATGATTTTTTTAACGATGAAAAGAATCGAGGAGATTTCCATATCATGCAGCCGCAGGAGCTAGGAGCCTGTCCGAGAATAGGGGCCGTAGAGAGAGGGGATAGAGATAAACTACTGGCCGGTATGTGGAAAATCCTCATTCTCCACATACCGGGGGATTGCCATAATTTGATCAGGCGGTAGAGGCTTTTACCGGAGCAGCCACAGCTTCCTTGGGTTTGCTCACTTTAGCCGGTTTGCTGTCCATATCGACATTTCCTTTGAATTTAGCGCCATCTTCCAAGACCACCCTGGGTGCAATGATATTCCCACTAACCTTTCCTGAGCGGGCGATCGTGACACTTTCTGTGCCATAGAGATCACCAGAGAGTTCACCTTTAACGATAATACTCCTGGCATACACATCAGCCTGAACCTTGCCCTTCTCACTGACGGAGATACTATTCTCCTTCAGATGAATAGTACCTTCCACAGTACCTTCAATGACAAGGTCTTCTTTGCCGGAGAGTTCGCCTTTGATTTTGATCGAGGCGCCTATGGTTGTAGATTCTTCCCTGATTGGTTTGGCAGGCGCAGGTGGGGGAGTTTTCGCAACAGAGGCTGGTGAGGCGCTCTTTGCAGCAGACCCCTGCTTTGTTCTCATAGCGCTTTTGGAAGCATTGGTGGCTTTAGGGTTTTTTAGAGCTTTTTCAAACATCTGGGGACCTATTTAATTGACGTAACTGTAAGAATTTTGTGCATCACTTCGAATCAGGGCGGGATGCTCGGAAAATCGAGGGAGAGCCTGCAAGTCGGAGGTGGTGATTCCTGAATCAAAATACAGGAAATACCATCCCGGAGACGGGAGTCAACACACACAAAACATATAGCTAAGTATATCTCCAATTGAATGATTCCACCACTGCTATTTACCCTCTTTAATCCGAAAAATTTCAATTTCCAGCTATACAGAGTTCACAGGAAGGCTTGAGAAGTCCTTGCTAATTCATTGACTGGAAATGATTCAGCAATGCTGAATTTCTATTGCATTGGCTTGAGTTGTGACTCCATGCTGTTGATGGCATCGATCAGGGGCTGCTGATTAATGCGAACGAAACCGTTATGCGCCCGGTCAAAATCAATGATCATCACCATAACGACAGCCAGCAACAGAGC
>JAYELV010000047.1:0-1212 GCA_034717755.1 Pseudomonadota bacterium
GGATAACTCCGACTGCACTTCTCCATTGCCTGCGGACATCTTGGATGAAAATAGCAGCCTGACGGCGGATTTGCCGGGGATGGCATATCTCCCTGCAGACGGATCACCTCGCGTTTTGCATCAGGGTCCGGCACAGGCACTGCTGACAGTAAAGCCTGCGTATAGGGATGCAGCGGCTCGGCAAGGATCTGCTCGACACTCCCCTGCTCCACGATGCGTCCCAGGTACATCACCGCCACCTCATCAGCCAGGTAGGAAACCACGGCGAGATTGTGGGTGATGAAGAGATAAGAGATACGGCGCTGCCGCTGCAGCTCCTTGAGCAGATTGAGGATCTGCGCCTGCACCGAGACATCCAGCGCGCTGGTGGGCTCGTCACAGATGATCAGCTGCGGCTCCAGAATCAGCGCGCGCGCAATGGCGATGCGCTGACGCTGCCCTCCCGAGAACTCATGTGGATAGCGCCCGAGCGCATCATGCGGCAAACCAACCTGATCGAGAATCTCTGCAATGCGCGGTTGACGCTGTTCCCGGTTGATCCCCTGCACGACGAGTCCTTCCGCAATGATCTCCTCGACGGTCATGCGCGGATTCATACTCGAAGCCGGGTCCTGGAAGATCAGCTGGATATCGGCGCGGCGCTTGCGCAGCGCCCTGCCCTTCAGTTGCGTCAGCTCCTCGCCATTGAACAGTACACTGCCGGCGGTCGGACGAAGCAACTGGAGTATGCCTTTGCCGGCAGTGGTCTTGCCGCAGCCTGACTCACCGACCAGCGCCAGGGTTTTTCCTCTTGCGACGGCAAGATCAACACCGTCTACGGCGCGCACATGACCAACGGTGCGATGAAAAATGCCTCTCCTGATGGGAAACCACACCTTTAGATCCGTCACATCGAGCAACGCCTGTGCTGTCATGTCAGTCTGAATGGATATCCCGGATAACTCAGGCTCCTCTGCAATAGCTGCATCTTTGCCTGCATTCTCAAAGTGGCAGCGGAAGCCGCTGTTGTCATCACCACGCCACTGTGGGATCTGTTCACGGCAGAGGTCTGCAGCATAGGGACAGCGTTCGGCGAAGCGGCAACCTTTGAACTCTATATTCAGTGCGGGAACCTGCCCCTCGATCGCCTGCAGCGGCCTGTTGCGTTTTTGCGGCGTCGGCAGGGCCTCGAACAGGCGCTGACTGTAGGGGTGCCGGGGTTGATCGAAAAAA
>JAYELV010000048.1:0-5603 GCA_034717755.1 Pseudomonadota bacterium
AAGCATGCCGGAATGACGGGGTTTGCAAGCGCCTCCGCAAACAACATTTATTACGCCGAGCCAACCTAAAACCTAAAACCTAAAACTTAAAACCTCCCTACTTAAAACCTCCCTACCTAACTCCCGCCCTCTGCAACGCTGTCCCGGTAGGCGTAACGCATGGAGCGATAGCGCCGCTTGACTGCCTGTGCCAGCTGGTACACAGCCATCGCATAGCGGTTGCTGTGGTTGTAACGGGTGATTACATAAAAGTTATGTTTGCCAAGCCATAACTCGTCACCTGAATAGGTGCTGAAGCGCAACAGACTGACGTTGCCGCTGCTGACAGGAGCGGAAGCCCGTACACCAGCACGTTTGAGACTTCCCAGTGAGTGGCTGCTGTCAAACCCTGACTCCATGGTTTTATATCTGTCGCCTGAATGAGTCGCGCGTACGGCCACTCCCTCTCCCCTGCGCCAGCCGTAACCCTTGAAATAGTTGGCAACACTGCCAATAGCGTCGGTTGGATCCCATAAATTTCGTCTGCCATCTCCATTGAAGTCAACTGCATATTTACGAAAACTGCTGGGCATAAACTGACCCAGTCCCATGGCGCCGGCATAGGAACCGCGTTTGCTGCGTGGATCGAAACGCTCTTCTCTGGACATCAGCAGAAACTGCTCCAGCTCATCGGTGAAATATTTGGAACGACGCGGATAGTCGAATGCGATGGTTGCGATTGAATCGAAAACCGGAGAGCGCCCGACATTGCCGCCATAGAGGGTTTCGACACCGATGATGGCAACGATAAACTCCGCAGGAACACCATACTTCTGCTCGGCGCGTTGCAGTGCATGACGGTTCCTGGCCCAGAAAGCGGCCCCCTTGGCGATACGGCCTTCGTTGAGAAATTTCTTGCGGTAACGACTCCATGCGCCGCGTGAGACCGGCCCTTTTACACCGGTATAGCGATTCATGATGCGCAGTACGCCCTCCCGGCGATCAGCCTGTGAGAAAAGCCCATTCAGATAGCTGCGATCAAATCCATATTGCCGATCCATTTTTTTAATAAAACTTTTGGTCGATTTATAGCCGGCATAGTCACCCGTCAGGCGGGAGGCATGGTAATTGCCAACCATTTTTACAGTGCTATATGCTCCGGGCAACATGCTGCTCGCGCTGTCGTCACGCACCTCTTTTTTGGTTGCTGATGAGCATGCGCCGAGGGTCAGGACAGTTGATAGTAGTAATGTGACTAGTTTTGTATTCATTATTTCTCTAGGTGGGTTTTAAGTTTTAGGTTTTAAGTTTTAGGTTTTAAGTTTTAGGTTGGTTCTGTGCAGATTCAAACAATGCGGAAACTTTCGAGCCTCTTGCAAAACCCCGTCATTCCGGCATGTTTTTAGCCGGAATCCATTTTCTCGATCTTTAAGTTGTTGATTCTATAGATTCCGGCCTTCGCCGGAATGACGAATTTTGGAGTTTTGCAAATGGCTCTTTCTAAAAGTGTTTTTCATTTGTGTGCGTCTGTGAAAAATTTTCCCCATGTATGACGACGTCTTCTACGCAGCAGTCTATCAATCAGGTAGATTAACATGACTCCCGCTATCGCGGCGGCATAGTTGAGATACTCGCGCCTGCGTTGCTGTTCGCGGCTCAGGGGCAGCAGTGTGCGTGCATAATCTCCTCTTCCGCGCAGTTTCAGCAACCCCGGCTCTTCGAATGACCACTCCATGATGTTCTCGATCAACTGCATGCTGTTGAGATAGCTGCTGCCTGTCGCCCTGGTTGCCAGCTCGATCACCGAGTCCGCCAGAAAAATATCCGATCCGATGAGTATGATTCTGCCATCCACCGATGATCGTTCGAGAATATCGATATCAAGTTGTTGTGCATCCTCCTGCGCATCGAATAACGGCGACCTCTTTCCCTGAAAAAAAGAGTCGAATTTCCCCTGGATGATTGCCGCCAGCAGATACGATTGCATTTCCTGATCATCACCGCTTTGAAAACCACTCTGCGGGAAGTGCTCAAAATCAGGCTGGATCCGCCCCTGCTCATCCAGCCAACTGTGCGCAGAACTTCGCAACAACGGAATCACATCACGATCACGCGCCTCGATTGTGATTGGCGCCGCCCAGTTGAGTGTTACCTGGTTCAGTGAGGCGGTAATGCCTGTTTTGTTCTCCATCCCCTGTTTGCGGATGTCCGGAAAAAAAGGGTAGGCAAGATTTTGCGTCTCATCAATAACAGCATCACCACTTTTGCGTTGCACCGGTATCGGAAAAGCTGAATTCTGTGCATCCATGACGATAGCCTCGCGCATTGATATGCCATGATGCGCCAGCCACAGCTCCAGGCCTGTTGCATGTTTCCCGGCAGCAATGGCGTCACCACCCAGGCTGATTTTCCAGGGAGAGGCGGCAATGATCACAGAACCTCCTTGCAGCAGGTATTGATCGATCGCAAACAGCTGTTTTTCATGCAGAGATTCAGGAGCAATCAACAACAGCAGGTCACTGCCAACGGGAACTTTGCCACTGCTCAAATCATCTTTGCGGATGATAACACTCTCGCGCAAATGCTTCTCGATCTGAAAATAGCTCGCCTGTCCCTTGCGTTTGAAGCCGAAGATGGTCGCCGGTGCAGCCGGCATCGCCACAGTAATGGTTCTGAGCACACCGGGAGCAAAATGCCGCAACCCGGCCTCCAGAGATGCCTGCAGGTGCTCTTTTTTGAGATCTTGCGGTACGGGAATGGGAACCCACTGAGCGTCGCTTTCAAGCACCATGTAAAAGAAGAATGGATCCGGCTTGACAACGCCCAGCACCATCGGGCGAAATCCGTAGCTGCTGCGTATCTGCTTTGCGACCGCGCCATCATTGGCCTGCGGGTCGCTGATACTGACAGAAAACCTGCCGTCAGAACCCTGCTCGAATAGATCGAGAATAGTGTCGAGATCCTGTTTTAACTGTTGCAACCCGACAGGCAGCTTGTGTTTAGCGGAGATAAAACCGCGAAAGGTGACAGGCTTGCCAATAGAGTCAAACAGCGCTTTGCCGCTGCGCTGCTCAAGCAGGACTCTTCGGATCGCCCTGGTGATGTCATATTCAGGATTGCGCAGACGGATGTCGAGATCCGTTTCAGTGCGCATTTTGACATCGATCAGGTCATTATAATCCAGTGTTTTGAATTGATCTCCATATCGAATCAGCAGATTAAAATAGGAGTTCACCAGAGAGGATTGATACTTGTCTGCAACCTGGAAGGCGACCGGTTCAATGCCATATTTCTGACCCGCCTCCTGCTCCAGTTCAGGCTCTTCGAGAGGGTCGACAATCTCAACCTTGACCATGCCACCGCCGGCGACCTCATATTCGCGCATCAGATCACGCAGTTGCGGCACCAGCGGTGTTAACAACGGATGGGTTCTGGCGCTGAAATATCCACGGATCAGCAAAGGCTGCTGCAGTTGCTGCAGATGAGCGCGTGTCGTATCAGAAATTGTGAAACGTTTCCCCTGCGTCAGATCGATGCGCAATGCGCTGTTCCTGGTGAGCAGGACATTGCACATCAACAACGCATTGATAATGACAAAGACTGCCATCTGCCGATACCGGTAACGCGCACCCGGTGCACCACCTGCCAGACGTTGTTTCTCGACACTGAGATAATTCAGCAGCAGAAATATCAGAGTGATTGAGAAGTAGTAAAAAAGATCACGAAAATCAATGACACCGCGTGTGATCGACAAAAAATGCGAGCCGCTGCCGGCCTGCGCCATGATCTCGCTCAACTGCTGTCCAAAAAATGCTGTCAGGGCATCGGAGCCGATGACATAGAGCACCCCACAAATAACAATGGTTCCAATCAGGCTGACAATCTGATTGTCCGTTGTGGATGAGAGGTAGAGTCCAATCGCCGCATAGGATGCGGCAAGAAACAGTGTTGCGACATACCCGCCGATAACCGGTCCCCAGTCGAGTGGCCCGCTCAACGCAACAGTCAATGCCAGCGGTAGTGTCAATAACAGCGCCAGCAGAACCAGAGCGATCACCGCAGCAAATTTTCCTGCCACCAGACGCCACACAGGGGTCGAGGATGTCAGCAGCATCTCCAGGTTTCCACTGCGGCGTTCATCCGACCACATGCGCATGGTCACAGCGGCAACCAGAAAGATCATCAGCAGCGGCATCCACTCAAACAGGGGACGCATATCGGCAAGATTGCGGGCAAAGAACGTCTCGACCCAGAAGAATATAAACAGCGAAATAATCAGAAACAGCGCTATAAAGAGGTAGGCGGACAGAGAGGAGAAAAGCGCATCAAACTCATGTTTTGTTGTTTGTGTAAAACTCGCCACCGGCAGTCAGCTCGCACGCCGAAACAGCGATTCCAGGCGATTGCTCCGCAGGCAGATTTCGCTTACTTCGATGCCATTCTCTACAAGGGTCTTTACTATCATCCGCGCAGTTTCATCCTCCCTGCCCGGATCGACGCTGATCTCATAGCGCTGCGGAATAATGTTGTCGACACTGCCGACCGGCAAGGTATTGTTAAGCAGAGTGACAATGTCGTCGGCTCTTCCCTGCGCCTTCAAAACAAGCTGGCCACTGCTGTGGAGAACATCCAGCGGGGAGTCGATTACCAACTGTCCGCCCTGCATAATCAGCACCCGGTCACAAACCGCTTCCACCTCCTGCAGAATATGAGTCGAGAGAATCACGGTCGACCAGGATGCCGCCTGGCGGATCAACAGCCGCATCAATTCGATTTGCCCGGGATCCAGGCCGCTGGTCGGTTCATCCAGAATCAGCACCTTTGGCCGGTTAAGAATTGCACCGGCCACACCTACACGCTGCCGCATTCCGCGTGACAGGGTCGAGATACGGCGATTTGCAAGCTGTCGTATGTCAGTAGCATCCATTGCAGCAGCGACCTGTGACATTTTCCCCCTGCTGGCGACACCCTTGAGATCAGCCATCCACTCAAGGTAGTCGATGACACTCATTGCTGTATAAAGTGGGCAGTTTTCAGGAAGATAACCGATCAACTTCTGCACTTCATAGCGGTGATCGCCGATCTCCATGTTGTCGATCACAATGGTACCGGCAGATGGTTGCAGAAAACCCGTCAGCATCTTCATGACAGTCGTTTTTCCTGCGCCATTGTGTCCCAACAGGCCGACAACTTCACCTTCTCCTACCTCGAAAGAGACGTTGTCGACTGCCTGAAAAGCAGCGTAATTACGACACAGGGAGGTGACTTTGATCATGGGGGCAGGTTTTAGGTGTTAGGTGTTAGGTGTTAGGTTTTAAGTTACTGGTTCCGAGCCTACAGCGTGGTAACCCGCACGCAATTCTCAATGCACTGATCAAGCGTCGATCTCTTAAAAGACTTTTACCACGAAGCACACGAAGATCACGAAGAATCAACTGGTTATAAAAAAATGCCTTGTAACTTCTCAATAATCCCATGTAGGAAGCAGGGTCGGGAATCTGCTTTTCAGGGCTTCCGCCGAATAAATGCTCCTGCGTTTTCGGCACTTCCGCCATCCATGGCGGTCGAAAACAGGGATGTTTTATCAGAGCATACAGGGACGTATTCACGCGTCCCTGAAAGGC
>JAYELV010000049.1:0-1209 GCA_034717755.1 Pseudomonadota bacterium
TTATCGCTCCACCCGGCACAGTGCTGAAAACTTCAAGCGGCAAGATACGACGGGCTGCAAGCCGGGAACTCTTTGAAAAAGGAGGGATCGGCAAAGCAAAACGCGCCCTGTGGCTGCAGCTTGTCCGCCTCTCTGTTGCCGGAATCCTGCCGCAGACTCGGAGGATTCTACGCCGCACCGGTGCATATTTCTACGCATCGTACTGCTGGCTGCTGTTCGGTTTTATCGGACTGCCCCTCTGGCTGCTTGTTGCCTTGCTGCCCTCCCTCAAAATGCGGTGGAGACTGGTACGCCGCGCACTCAAGCTGCTTGGCTTGTTATCAGGCACCGGCATGACCATACGCGGTCTTAATAATATTGCCGCTGATCAACCGATGATCCTCACCTCCAATCACGCCAGCTACCTGGACAGTCTCATCCTTGCCGCCGCCCTGCCCCTTACCTGTAACTTTGTGGCAAAGGCTGAACTGGCAGATAATTTTTTTGCCCGGGTGATGCTCTCTAGGCTTGATGTAATTTTTGTTGAGCGATTTGATGCCCAAAAAGGGGTGGAAGATGCCCGCAGGATTGGTCGACTCACCGTGTCAGGCAAACGGCCGCTGTTCTTTGCCGAGGGCACCCTGCAGCGAATGCCCGGCCTGCTGCCTTTTCAGATGGGTGCCTTTGTTACGGCCGCACAGGCCGGAATTCCTGTGCTGCCGCTGACGATTCGCGGCAGCAGAAACAAGCTCCGGGGCGGCTCCTGGTTTCCCAGGAAAGGCGCGGTGAGCATTATTATCGGCAAACCGGTCATGCCAACGGGCAGCGACTGGAAGGCCGCAGTCAAACTGCGTGATGCTGTACGTTCCGAGATACTGCGCTACTGCGGTGAGCCTGATTTGGCCGGCGTTTACACCTCGATTTCACAGATGGAAATTGAACGTAAGTGATCAGGGCACCGCATCTTCGCACGGGAGCGAATCACCGTATAGAAGGGCTATAACGGCGATTCGCTCCCGCACAAATCTGCAGCACCCCTGACCACTTACAGTTTCGGGCAGGTGATAGCAAGGAATTGAATTACAGCCCCTGTGATCGAATACAATTGAGCGACCCGATACACTGAGGAGGGAAGAGTGATGAGACACGATACAGCTCTCAGCAAAATTGTGGATACCATTTCCGCTGCCGAGGCCTCCACGCTCCCCGGCCTGCTCAAATGCCGGATTG
>JAYELV010000050.1:0-5591 GCA_034717755.1 Pseudomonadota bacterium
TGACATTCTCCGGTGCAATGCGCAGAGCTTATTGCACCCTACACTTGATAACGAATTCATTATGACAATTTATTATCCACAGATGCTCACAGATAAGCACAGATACATGAAAAGTAAAAATATCTGTGTGCATCTGTGTTTATCTGTGGTTAATGATTTGAATTATTGCTAATTGAAATGATCCGATTATTACTCATCATATTTGCCACGCTGCTGGCCGGCTGTTCTGCTGAACCGCAAACAGGCCCCGGCGAGGTGCGCTGGGATCGTGAGATCTGTGTGCGCTGCGCTATGGCTGTCAGTGACCCAAACTTTGCTGCGCAGGTGCGCGGTGGACCGGCGGGTGGCACAAGCAAACTCTACAAGTTTGATGATATCGGCTGCGCCGTGTTGTGGCTGGAACAGCAGCCGTGGAGGGATGATGCGGATACAGAGCTGTGGGTCAACAGCTATGAGGATGGAGCCTGGATCGATGCCCGCAGCGCCTGGTACGTCCCGGGTAAAATCACCCCCATGGACTACGGCCTCGGTGCACAAAGAGAGCAAACTGACAACAGCATCGACTTCACGCAGGCAGTTGAGCGCATCCATGAAAAAGAGCAGCAGCTCAACAGCCACATGCATATACCCGTAACAGCACCCGATCAATTACCCTCGATAGGCCAATGAAACATCTACTACTGACTGCCAGGGCTGATATCAACGAATCACTGCGTTCACGCTGGTTTCTGATCTATACACTGATATTCGGCGGCATCGTGGTGGGGCTGTTTGTCACCGGCCTGACCGAATCACGCATCATGGGGTTTACCGGGCTGTCACGCCTGCTGGTCACCTACCTGCAGATCACCATGGCGGTGCTGCCGCTGTTCGTCTTGATTACCACGGTACGCTCGGTTGCCGGGGATCGTGAAGCGGGAATCTTCGAATATCTGCTCTCTCTGCCGGTCGGGCTAGCCGCCTGGTTCTGGGGGAAAATGATCGGTCGCTTTGTGGTGGTATTTTTGCCGGTGGTGTTGGCAATGCTGCTGGCGGTGTTGTGGGCTGCAACCAAAGGCGCCGATATTCCCTGGCGACAGGTGCTGATCTATACTGCGCTGCTGATTTCGCTGGCATGGTGCTTTTTGGGCATCGGCATGCTGCTCTCGACACTGGCGCGCTCTGCAGACGTTGCGCAGGGTTCCGCCTTCCTGGTGTGGCTGTTTCTGCTGCTGTTCCTCGACCTGATTCTGCTGGGAGTGATGACCAGGGAGGGCATCTCTTCAGAGAGCATCATCGCCATTGCACTGGCGAATCCACTGCAGGTGTTTCGCACCGCATCGATGATGCTGTTCGATCCGCAGCTGGTGCTGTTAGGCCCGTCCGCCTATGTGATTCTGGATAATTTCGGCGAGAACGGCTATCTTGCATGGGCGATTGTGTATCCTGTCGTGATAGGCTTTCTGAGTTCGGCGCTGGGATATTTTCTTTTCAAGCGGGGAGATCTCCCATGAATAGAGAGTTTGCAGTCGTCAGTTTACAGTAGTCAGTAAAAAACGATGTTTCTATGCACAAGTTTTCGATATGTTGCGTAACTTCTCGATAACTCCTTGTAGGAAAAACCCGTAGGCCGGATGAGCGGAAGCGAAATCCGGCAATACAAAGCCGGATGACGGCGCTGGAAAATCCGTGTTGAATCGAAAATCGCTGAAAGCGCCTTATCCGGCCTACGATGCTGGATCTATCAATGTCTGATATCTCATTTCAGCAACTGGAAAAACAACTGCGTCAGCAGCTGAACTCCCTGCCCGATGACGATGCTGACGCCCGGCTGACAAGCATCACCCTGGAGCTTCAAGGGCAGAGCTTTCCTGCGATGCCTGATATTGATGCCACTTGTTTTTACTGGGCGCGTCCACAGCAGCAGCATGCTGTGCTGACGAGTGGCGAAGTGCTGCGCCTGGAACAGCAGGGTATTGGACGTTTCGAGCATCTCCAGAAGCAGTTCAGTCAGCTGCAGCATCACTGGCGTCATGCCGGCGATCATCGCCCTGAGGATCCGCTGGCTTTTTTCTGCTATGCCTTTGATGCAGATGAGAGCATGACAGGCTGGTGGAGCGGGCTGCCAAACAGCTGTGTGATTGTTCCACAGCTGTTGCTGAATTACTCTTGCGGAAGTTGTTTTGTTACTTTTACAGTCGATAGTGAATCTCTACACAGCGAAACTCTCATCGATCTGTGGTTGCAGGCATTCACGGAGTTGATGCATGCTGTTCATGTTCCCGCCGATAGTTGTGCAGCAGCATCGCTGCAACGCAGTAAGGTTTCTCCGCAGGATGATCGATGGATCGCCAGGGTCGGGCAGGCAGTGGCTGATATCCGCCGCAGTGATCTGAAAAAAGTGGTGTTGAGCCGACGCATCCGTGTAGAGGGTGAGTCTGATTTCAGTGCGGCTCGACTGATGGCCCGGCTCATACAGCGCTATCCCGGCTGCACGCTGTTTGCAGCGCGTGTTGATGAAGTAACGCTGGTTGCGGCGACACCGGAGCGACTGGTCTCGCTGCACCGGGGAGAGCTCAAGAGTGACGCCATGGCTGGAACCCTGGCTGCTGACGCAACCCTCGATGAGCACATGGTGAAGTATGAGCACCTTCCCGTGGTGCATACCATTGCGCAGATACTGGCGCCACTGTGTGAGCAGCTGGATATTCCCGAACAGCCTCAGCTGCTGCAATTGCACGGTCTGCAGCATATCTGGACGCCCATTCACGCCAGGGTGAAGAGTGATATCAGCTTGTTGGAACTGGTTGCCGCACTGCATCCGACACCGGCGGTATCGGGCGCCCCTGACCATGTGGCGAGAGAGTGGCTGATGCAGAATGACGACCAGCAGCGAGGATGGTATTGCGGCGGTTTCGGCTGGATGAACAGTGCAGGGGAGGGGCATGCATCGGTGATGCTGCGCTGTGCGCTGCTGCAAGGCAATATGGCTGAGCTTTTTGCAGGTGCCGGCATCACCGCTTACTCCGATCCACACAGCGAATTTCGTGAAACCGAGTTGAAGCTGCAAACAATCCTGGATCTGCTATGAGTGATCAGGCAACTATTAATCTTATGTGGTGCGATGCACTGTTATGTGGTGTGCAAGCCGCCGGAGTGAGCGATGTCGTGATCTCCCCCGGATCACGCAATACACCGCTGATTGTTGCGGCGGACAGGCGTGCGGCACTGCGCTGTCATGTGCAGGTCGATGAGCGTTGTGCCGCCTTCTTTGCACTCGGAATAGCTCGCGCACAGCAGCGGCCGGTTGCCCTGGTGTGCACATCGGGGAGCGCGCCAGCCAACTGGCACCCCGCCATCATCGAGTCTGACAGAGATGGGATTCCTTTGCTATTGCTGAGCGCAGACCGTCCCTGGGAATTACAGAATAACGGCGCCAATCAGAGTATCGACCAGCTCAAGCTGTTTGGCGGCAGTGTGCGTGGATTTCATGCTTTGCCGCCGGCTGAAGCATCCCCGCAAAGCAGGCGCCAACTGATGCATCTCGCTGTACAGGCTGTGCATCAAAGCCAATGGCCGGATGCCGGGCCGGTGCATATCAATGTGCCGCTGCGAGAACCGCTGGTGCCATCCGGGCTATTCCCGGAGCCTGCTGTTTTTAGCGGCCAGCCGGCACATCTGCGGATGCCAGAGCTTTGTGCAGATGAACGTCAGTTGCATGCCATTGCACATCAAATCAGCGGCCATCCCGGAGTGATTGTCTGCGGTGGCGGCATCGACTCAGCTGCATTCCGCAGTCAGGTCACTGCATTGGCGAAATCTTGTGGTGTTCCAATATTTGCAGATCCGCTCTCCGGGCTGCGCTTTGGAGAACATGAGCTGGCGCAGGTGTCGGCTGACTACGACTCGCGACTGCGGGATGCCAACCTGGTTGCGGATCTGCAGCCGCACTGGATACTCCGTTTTGGCGCCATGCCGGTATCGAAACGGCTGCAGCAATTTCTGCAGCAGAGTAGTGCAGCACAACATATCCTGGTTGATCCAACGGGACGCTGGTCTGATCCGCTGCATACAACCGGCGAGATGGTGCGGGCGACCCCGGAGAGTTTTTGCCGGCTTCTGCGACAGCAGCAGCTGGCGGCAGCGCCGGCTGAGTGGTTGAATCTGTTTATCACTCCTGACTCTAATGTTGAAGAGTTTGAAGTCGAGGAGCCGCTGCAGCAACAAATCGTTGAGGAGCTGATCAGCGGCCTGGCGGCTAACAGCATCCTCTTTTGCGGCAATTCGCTGCCGATTCGCTATCTTGACAGCTATTCGGGCAAGCACAGCAAGCCGCTGCAAATCGTCGCTAATCGCGGCGCCAGCGGTATCGATGGAAATGTCTCGACACTGCTGGGCATGGCAGCTGAATCCGCAAAAAAGGGTATCACTGTCGCAGCGCTGATCGGTGATCTGACGCTCTATCATGATATGAATGGTCTGCTGGCTGCGAAGGGTCTGCAGGCCGTCATCCTGGTGCTGAATAACCACGGTGGAGGGATCTTCAGACAGCTGCCTCAGTCGCAGCTGCCGCAGTTTGACCGCTACTGGCGTACGGATACGGAGATTGATCTTCAAAAAGTCGCAGATTTATATACCCTGAAATTCTTCAGGGTCGAGCAGGGCGCAGATTTTTCCGGAGTTCTGCAAAAGGCGCTGCATCATGATGGTGTTGTCCTGATCGAAGTAATGATGAATACATGAACCTTACAGATCTATTGTTAACCACGGAACACACTGAAGGCACGGAATCATGAATGTTTTCTTGTTCCCACGCTCCTTCGTGGGAATCAGTGTGGCTCACCCCTCACGACTCACTCCTCGCTACTCATCTCTCACTACTCATCTCTCACTACTCATCTCAATGCAGCATGACCGCATCTTGCACAATGTTGGCATAGAGGGCCCGGTTCTCCATGATTCCAAGTTTCATGGCGCATTCCGGGTCAACTTTCAGTAACTCTTCTGCAGCCAGGTGGGCATTCAATTGCCAATAATCGATATAGGGGACCAGTCCCTCTGCAGCCTCTTCTGCAGTTTTGCGCATGACAGCGGCTTCAAAAAATGCAGCCTCTTCGCTGCTGCCGGTAAAGTTGATGGTAATAATCATCAGTTCATCACCCAGCAAATCCTCATGATGACGGATTTCCGGAATTTCACTCTTCCCCATCGCCTGGTTTCCAGAGCCTTTGCCGGTGAAATAGGTGGTTCCACTGTTTGATCGAGTGTACCAGTAGTTGCGGCCACGCAGATCCCGCAGCTGTAATTTGTCACCTGTCGCTCCGTCAATGATAACCTGATTCATTAGGCGACTCCTTCTGCCACAACCAGTTCAGTCGTATGCGTCTGTTTGATGTTATCTCTATTTACTGTATCCGTCCCTTGTGTCATCACGACAAAGGCTGAGAGCATCAAAACGACCGATGACAGCAGGATTGGGATCACGATTCTGTTCTTCATGTTCATTTTTATTGTCCAATGTTTCTCGATAAATCAAGCTTACACGGATCCTCTTTGTGTGTATCGACAAAACGCGCCAATCGTTTGACTTAACTATTGTAAATCGTCAATTT
>JAYELV010000051.1:0-19527 GCA_034717755.1 Pseudomonadota bacterium
TTTAATCTTCGTGCCCTTCGTGATCTTCGTGGTGAAAAAGTCGGCAACCTTCATTATGCTTTGAAAGTAGTTTACACTTTTCCCTGTCATCCCGAGGGAAGAGAGGTACGAACGACGAGGGATCTTGCCGCACAGAGCATAAAGATCTCTCCTTCGTCGAGATGACAAACTGTAAACTGGTCATGAAGGATGCCAAAAAGTCTTTTGAAGTTTTTTGAGATTTACACAGGTTAGTGAGATGAAACGTGTTGGTTTTGTAGGATGGCGGGGCATGGTCGGTTCGGTCCTGATGGATCGCATGCGTGAAGAGCATGATTTTGATGCAATCGATGAACCGGTTTTTTTCACCACCTCCCAGGTGGGGCAGCAGGGGCCGGAGATTGGCAGGGAGATACCACCGCTCAAGGACGCCATGGATATCGATGAGCTGAAAGCCATGGAAGCCATCGTCACCTGCCAGGGTGGTGATTATACCAACTCGGTATTCAAGCAGTTGCGCGCCAGCGGTTGGAAGGGCTACTGGATCGACGCGGCATCATCGCTGCGCATGCAGGATCACAGCATCATTGTGCTGGACCCGGTGAACCGCGATGTCATCGATCAGGCGCTGGCGGACGGCAAGAGGGATTTCATCGGCGGCAACTGCACGGTCAGCCTGATGCTGATGGCGCTGGGCGGGCTTTTCCGTGAAGATGTGGTGGAGTGGGCGTCTGTGATGACCTACCAGGCGGCTTCCGGTGCAGGTGCGCGCAATATGCGGGAACTGATATCCCAGATGGGTGCAGTGCATGACTCGGTTGCTGACAAGTTGAAAGATCCCTCATCTGCAATCCTCGATATTGATCGTGCTGTTTCCAATGCACTTCGTAGTGATGCCTTTCCAACTGCACAGTTTGGCGCTCCGCTGGCCGGCAGCCTGCTCCCATGGATCGATGTGCGCCTGGAGAACGGGCAGAGCAAGGAGGAGTGGAAAGGTGGCGTGGAAGCCAACAAGATTCTTGGATCAGGCAGTAATCCTGTACCTATAGACGGGTTATGTGTCAGAATTGGAGCAATGCGCTCCCACAGCCAGGCGTTGACCATCAGGTTGAAGGGTGATATCCCTATGGATGAGATCGAATCCATGCTTGCGTCGGCTAACCAGTGGGTCAAAGTGATCCCCAATGAACGAGAACTGAGTGTGCAGGAGTTAACGCCTGCAACGGTAACTGGCACCTTGTCCGTACCGGTCGGCAGGTTGCGGAAAATGAACATGGGGCCGCAATATCTTTCGGCATTTACCGTCGGTGACCAGCTTCTGTGGGGAGCTGCAGAACCTTTGCGACGCATGCTGTCGATTCTGTCCGGCAGATAGGCGTCTCCTGAAGATTTTTATATCACCATGAGTAGTAGAGAAACAACATGCTAAAGCGACTGACAATTCCTTCATTACTGATCATGCTATCAAGCGGCGCGCAAGCTTTGACGCTGGGTCAGATTCATGTGCACTCCTTTATCAACCAGCCGTTGAAAGCAACAATCGATCTGCAGGGAGTCAAAGCGGGCGAACTCGCAGCACTCAAAATCAAGCTTGCTTCGCGTGCCGCCTTTAAAAATGCGGGTGTTGACTGGAGTGCGCAGCTCGAAGGTTTAAGCTTTGCAGTCATCCACAGCAATAAAGGGCCTGCAATCAAGGTAACCAGCAGCAAGGCTGTGGTGGAACCTTTTCTGAGTTTTGTCGTTGACGCCAGCTGGGCCAATGGCAAGATGAGCAAGGATTTTACGCTGCTGCTCGATCCTCCTCTCTACTCAGGAAAGAGCGCTGATGCAGTTGTTGTGGCTGATGTGACAAGCGTGACAACTGCAAAGCCGGCAAAATCCAGCGATACCAAACCACAGCAACAGAAGGCTTCACAGCAACAGCCTAAAAGTAAATCGTCTGCAGGCCCTGCTGCACAGACAATGACAGGGAATAGTTTGTGGCAGGTTGCTTCCAAAGTACGCCCCGCCAATGCAACCATGCAGCAAACCATGGTTGCTATCCACGAGGAGAATCCCGAGTCATTTCTACGCGGCAACATGAACAGGCTGAAGAAAGGTCAGATGCTGCGCATTCCATCTGCACAGGTTATCGAAGGAATCACGGCCAGTGCGGCCGTGACCAGGGTGGCGAAACACGAGCGGGCCTTACGCGCTGGAAGGTCGGTCAGGACATCGAAACGTCTCTCGCCTGAGATTGTAGCGCTGGCGACTGATCCTGCATCCGCTGAGAGTCCTGTACAGCAGGGAGAAAAAGTGACACCGCCGGGCAGCAGCAGTGGAGGGCGCTTGAGCCTGGATTCTGCGTCAGATGATGTCAACGAAGGAGCGATGCGTGGGGATGCAGCAACAGACGGGATAAACGCCTCTGCAGGAGCAGCGGGAAATGAAGAAAACAAGGCGTTGAGATCGCGAGTCGCACTGTTGGAAGAGCAGTTGAAGGTGGCGCACAAACTGATCCGCATGAAAGGTGAACTGGCTCAGTTACAGCAGTTATATCGCCAGATCGATACGCAGAGATCACAGACTGATGATGATCAAACAGAAATCACAGATGAACAGCTTCTGTTGCTTGCTGATGCTGACTCTGTGGCAGCAGAGAAAAATGTTGCTCAGGAGACTGATCAAGAGTCGTCAGGCGCAGATGATGCTCCTGTACAAGATGAGCCTCTCGTCACAGACGATCTTGAGCAGCAACAAATAGCAGTGGAAACGGAGTTGGGCAAGAGTGAAGATGCAGACGCTTCACAGCAGGATATCGAACAACAAACAGCAGCTGTCACAAGTGATGAAGCTCCTCTCGGCGGCGAAAAAACGCCTGCAGAGGATGCAGAATCTTCACTGGAAACAGCGCAACAGGAGCAGCAGGCTGAGAGTGCGACGACTGAATCAGAGAGTGTGGCAGAGGCTCATACTGAGATAGAGACTGATACTGGTTCTGAAACTGAAACAGAGGCAGAAACAGAGAATATTGCGGGCGCGGAGAACAACATCACGCCTTCCACCGCAAATCTGCACGAGGAAGTTGCTGCGGGAGCTGATGGCAAGCCTGTTCCAGTTATCCGGGGCATTGAAAACAACCTGCTGTATACAGCAGGTGGCGTGGGTATCCTGGGGCTGCTACTCGCCTTTCTACTGGGTCGTGGAAGTAAAAAAAGCAGCCGCTCTGAAACTGCACTCGATGAGCGGATTCCGCTTGACGACAATTTGGCAGATGCCAGCCCGGCTGGTGAGAGCAGCGCCGCGATTCAAGAGGCTGAACGTGTCAGTACAATCTCTGAAACAGATGAACCCCGGGAGCAACAGCCCTATCTGCAACCAACTGGAGAGTTTGAACCCCCTGAAACTCTCTCGATTGAGGAACCGGTAGCACTGGATCCACTGCAACTTGTGAAAGTCCTGATGCGCAATGGAGACAATACCAAGGCGCAGGAGGTCCTCGTGCAGGCCGTAGCGGCGGACCCGGCGCGCATGGAGTTGCACATGCAGTTGATCGAATTGCTGCATGCGAATAAAGACCGTCATGCATTTGAAGCTGAGATGAACCAGCTGGAGACAAGCGGGCTCAAACTTGAATCCGATGATTGGCAAAAAATCGAACGCATGCATGCTGATCTGCTTCCAGGCGGCAGTGATTCACCGCAGGCTGAAAGCCACAAGGACTTTGCTGCTGAGACCATTGATCTCGATGATTTCGCAGTTGGGAACAACAGTGACGAAATTGTTGCTGAGAACAGGGGCCAGTCTGACTCCGATCTTGAAGAGGCGCTGCGTGATTTTGAAATGGTCCTCGAAGAGAAAAACTCAGACGATTTGCTCTCGGAAGCGGGTATTGCTCTGGATGAAGCTGCAGCCATACTGGATAACCCTGTTGCCAATGCGATGCCGGGTGCTCATGTTGTTGAAGATCTGGAACTGGAGGAGGATCTTGTTGTAGAGAAGAGCGATGCAACTGATCAGGGGATAGATGCTATCTCGCTCGATGACTCATTCGGTATCGATTCACATATCAGCAGTGATTTTGATGATGTTTTTACAGCGAGTGCCGACCAGCATGAAAAGCAGAGTGATACACCACCTCCCGCTGAAGAGGAGAGAGTAGCAACTGCAGCGTCAGAAGATATTTCCATCACTTCATTTGATGCCGATCCATCGACTTTGAAACAGGCCGAGCTGGATGCAAAAATAGACCTCGCCGCTGCATTTGCCGACATGGGTGACCTGGATGGGGCTAAGGATATATTGGATGAAGTGATGTCTGAAGGCAGTGAGCGGCAACAGCTGGCTGCACAGGAAATGCTGAAAAAGTATCTCTGATTCTCAGGTTTTATGTTTTTGGTCAGATAGTAGAGTGCAATGCGTTCCACGCGATGCACGTAAAACTTAAAACCTAACACCTAACACCTAACACCTAACACTTAATTCCTAAAACCTAAAACTTCCCTAAACTTATTGACGCATGCGTATCGCTCTTGGCATTGAATATGATGGCAGCGGCTTTCATGGCTGGCAGATGCAGCAACAGGGCATCAGGAGCGTTCAGCATGAGGTGGAGCGGGCTATCGCACAGGTTGCAGACCACCCTGTGCGCGTCCACTGTGCAGGACGCACGGATACCGGTGTGCATGCGCGCGAGCAGGTGATTCATTTCGATACCCGGGCTCAGCGTCCGCTACGCGCCTGGACACAAGGTGTCAATGTCAATCTGCCCGATGATGTCAGTGTGCTCTGGGCAGCACAGGTTCCCGCAGAGTTTCACGCCAGGTTTTCTGCCGAAAGACGCCGTTATCGCTATCGGATTCTGAATCGTCCGCTGCGTTCTGCACTGCAGCATGGCAGGGTTACCTGGATCCATCAACCGCTGGATGCAGAAGTGATGCACGCAGCCGCCCAGGCGCTGGCTGGAACCCACGACTTCAGCTCCTATCGTGCACTGGGATGCCAGGCGAAAAGCCCTGTGCGCACGCTGCATCATATCTCTGTGCAGCGACACGGCGAAATTCTCGACATCGACATCGAAGCCAATGCATTTCTGCATCACATGGTGAGAAATATTGCAGGAGTGTTGATCACCATCGGTAAAGGTGATGCCGGCAGCAGATGGGCAAAAGAGGTGCTGGAACTGCGCGACCGTCGTCTGGGAGGAGTGACTGCGCCTCCCGACGGGCTCTATTTTGAAAAAGTTTGGTACCCCGGGAGATTTGAGATGCCAGGAAGGTTCGGGAAAGTTTTAGGTTGTAAGTTTGTAACTATTCAGTACCAGTAATGTCGTCGCTGTTTGCGGGCATATCTTCCAGAAATCGCCGTGAATACATCCATGTAGGCTCGAGTCGGCATCCATGCCTCCTACGTTTCTTACAGATACGCCCGCAAACAGCGACTTGGCTGGTCAATTGATCAGCAAGCTGAATAGTTACGTAAGTTTTAGGGAAGCCAAGCCCGTAGTCGACTATCAAACTCCGTGTACTGCGCCGACCACTTAAAACCTAAAACCTAACGAGGAAAATTCAGCCGACGCCAATAAGCGGCGTGGCTGATTTGCAACGTTATGTTCAAAAACCTCCGAATCATATTTCAGTATGCTAAAATTTCTCAATAGGTCTATTGGAGAACGAATATGTCCGCTATGTTTAAGCAAGTAATTGAAAATATTGATAACCTTTCATCTGATGAAAAGGCGCTTGTTGCTCATTGCCTAATATCATCACTCGAAATTCAACATGATGATAGCGTAGATCAAGCCTGGGCTAAGCTCGCAAAACAACGGTTTTCTGAGCTAGAAACCGGTGTTGTTAAAGGGGTTTCATGGGATGAAATCAAAAACAACATAATCCAATAGAATGACTAATATCATTTTTCACCCCGATGTTGAACAGGAGGTTAAGGCTTCGTATTTATGGTATCAAAAGCAAGCCCTTGGCTTGGGTGGTGACTATTTAAGCGAGCTGGAATCTGCATATCAAGCAATTACAGAACTTCCGAATACTTGGCCAAAATTTCAATTTGGTTTTAGGCGTTTTTTACTAAGTAAATTTCCCTTTTCTGTTATTTATCAACACAAAGAGAATACCGTTTTTATAGTTGCTGTGATGCACAACAGCCGGAAGCCTGGCTACTGGCATGCAAGAACATAAAACCTAATACCTACCTCCTCTTTTCTAGCCTTTGTCGGATCTCTATAGGATAATAGAGCATCCTTATCATATTCATCCTGTATCTCTATGCGAACACGCGTTAAAATTTGTGGCATTACCCGGGTGCAGGATGGAGTTGCCGCTGCTGCTGCAGGCGCCGATGCTATCGGACTGGTGTTCTATGCTGACAGTCCGAGGTGCGTGGAGACCGTGCAGGCCGCAGAGATCGTCGCTGCGTTACCGCCGTTTGTTACCACGGTGGCGCTGTTTGTGAATGCTGCGGCTGATGAAGTGGAACAAGTCATTCGCCGCGTTCCGATTGACCTGATCCAGTTTCATGGCGACGAATCTCCCGGCTTTTGTGCTGCCCGCTCCAGACCCTATATCAAGGCGATTCGCATGAAGCAGGGGGTGGACCTGCATCATCAGAGAGAGCAGTATCATCACTCCTGCGGACTGCTGGTGGACAGCTATCGTGCAGGAGTTCCCGGTGGAACCGGAGAGAGTTTTAACTGGTCGCTGATTCCAGCCGACCTGCGTGCAGAAATCGTACTGGCGGGAGGATTAACTCCGCATAACGTGGCTGATGCGATTCACGCTGTGCATCCATGGGGAGTGGATGTCAGCGGTGGCGTCGAAGCGGTGCAAGGCGCTAAAAGAGAGATGATAAAAGGCATCAAAGATGCGCAAGCAATTCAACAACTGATTCGAGGAGTCGAGATTGGCGATCGAAATACCGACTAACTGGCATGAGATGCCGGACCAACGCGGCCATTTTGGCCCCTATGGAGGCATCTTTGTCTCCGAAACCCTGATGGGCGCTCTCTCCGAGTTGAATCTCGCCTATGAGCGCTATATGCAGGACGAGACATTTCTTGGCGAACTGGATGCGGACCTGGCAAATTATGTCGGTCGCCCGTCACCGCTCTACCATGCCGAGCGCTGGAGCCGTGAACTCGGCGGAGCGCAAATCTACCTCAAGCGCGAGGACCTCAATCATACCGGCGCCCACAAGGTGAACAACACCATCGGCCAGGCGCTGCTTGCCAGGCGTATGGGTAAAAGCCGCATTATTGCTGAGACAGGAGCGGGGCAGCATGGTGTCGCCACAGCTACCGTCGCTGCGCGTCTGGGTCTTGAATGCGTCGTCTACATGGGAGAAGTCGATATCGCCCGTCAGGAGGCCAATGTCTATCGCATGCGTCTGCTTGGCGCCGAGGTTGTCTCTGTCACCTCCGGTTCCCGCACGCTCAAGGATGCGCTCAATGAAGCGATGCGTGACTGGGTCACCAATGTCGATGATACCTTCTACATCATTGGAACCGTCGCCGGTCCGCATCCCTACCCGGCGATGGTGCGTGACTTCCAGACCATCATCGGGCGCGAGGCGCGCCGTCAGATCGTGGAGATGACAGGCGGGCTGCCTGATGCGCTGATTGCCTGTGTTGGCGGAGGCTCCAATGCAATCGGACTTTTTCATCCCTTCCTGAATGATGCCGATGTTGCGATTTACGGTGTCGAAGCCGCCGGCGACGGCCTCGACACAGGTCGTCATGCCGCCCCTCTGTGTGCCGGCAGTCCCGGTGTACTGCATGGCAACCGCACCTACCTGATGGAAGATGAGAATGGGCAGATCATTGAAACCCACTCGATCTCGGCCGGACTCGATTACCCCGGTGTCGGTCCGGAACATGCGTGGCTAAAAGATACACAGCGGGCCAACTATGTCGCCATCAGCGATGATGAGGCGCTGCTGGCATTTCATGCACTGACGCGTATCGAGGGGATTATCCCGGCGCTGGAGTCCAGTCATGCGCTGGCTTATGCCATGAAACTTGCACCGCAAATGCAGCCTCAACAAAAGCTGCTGGTCAATCTCTCCGGACGTGGAGACAAGGATATGCACACGGTTGCCGCACGCGAGGGGATCAAACTATGAGCCGCATACTTTCCTGTTTCGCAGAGCTCAAAAAGAGTCAGCGTACTGCATTGATTCCTTTTGTCACTGCAGGTGATTCCGAGCCGGCATTGACGGTGCCGCTGATGCATGCACTGGTGGAGTCAGGCGCTGATCTGATTGAACTGGGCATTCCCTTCTCTGATCCCATGGCGGACGGGCCGGTGATTCAAAAGGCTGCAGAGCGTGCGCTTAAACACAATGTCAGTCTCAGGGATGTACTGCAGATGGTTGCCGAATTTCGTCAGCGTGATGCGACGACCCCCGTGCTGTTGATGGGATACCTGAATCCTGTCGAGGTGATGGGATACGAAGCCTTTGCATCTGAAGCCGGCGAAGCCGGTGTTGACGGTATCCTCCTCGTTGACCTGCCACCGGAGGAGGGCGGGGAGATTCTTCCTCTGCTGTATGCGCATCAAATCGATCCGGTTTTTTTGATCGCACCGACAAGCGATCGCGGCCGCATACAGAAAATTTGTGACGCTTCGCGTGGATACGTCTATTATGTATCCTTGAAAGGAATAACGGGTGCAGGGCACCTGGATCTCGATTCAGTTGCTGAACAAGTCTCCAAAATCAGAGAGATCACTCAATTGCCAATCGGCGTCGGCTTTGGCATCAAGGATGCTGCAACAGCCGCAGCGATGGGAAAACTTGCCGATGCCGTGATCGTAGGCAGTGCAATCGTCCAGCGTATCGCCGAGCACCAGGGTGATGCCGAGGGTACAATCAAGGCGGTCAGCAGTTTTGTTAGTGAACTGCGGCAGGGATTGGATAGATAGGTTTTAAGTTTTAGGTTTTAGGTTTTAAGTGTTAGGTCATATTTGGTGGGCGCTCGTTACCTAAAACCTAACAACCTAAAACTTAAAACCTCCCTAAACCTAAAACATAAAACATCAGGGGTTTTCTATGAACTGGTTTGAGAAATTATTACCCACTCGTATTCGTACAGACGGTAACACCAAAAAAACAGTTCCCGAAGGGTTGTGGGAGAAGTGCAAGGGGTGTGGAGCGGTTCTGTACCGTTCTGAATCAGAGCGTAACAACGATGTTTGCCCCAAATGCAATTTTCATAACCGCATCGGTGCACGCCGCCGCATCGATCTCTTTCTTGATGCGGAGGAGCGGGTCGAAATTGGCAAAAAGTTGAGCGCCACCGACCCGCTTAAGTTCAAGGACAGTAAAAAATACCGGGAGCGTCTGGCCAATGCTCAAAAGACAACAGATGAGAAGGATGCCCTGGTTGTCGTGCGTGGCAAGCTCAAGGGGATGGATGTGGTTGTCGCTGCTTTTGAATTCTCCTTCATGGGGGGCTCGATGGGCTCTGTCGTCGGTGAACGTTTTGTGCGCGGCGTGAATGCCGCACTGGAGAACAAACTGCCATTGATCTGCTTCTCCGCCAGCGGTGGTGCGCGCATGCAGGAGTCTCTGTTCTCTCTGATGCAGATGGCCAAGACCAGCGCGGCACTGGCGAAAATGCGCGAGGCCGGAGTCCCTTTTATCTCGGTGATGACCGATCCGACCATGGGCGGGGTCTCTGCCAGCCTGGCGATGCTTGGAGATATCAACGCCGCTGAACCCAATGCGCTGATCGGTTTTGCCGGACCGCGCGTGATCGAGCAGACTGTGCGTGAAACCCTGCCCGAGGGGTTTCAACGCAGTGAATTCCTGCTCGAGCATGGCGCTATCGATATGATCATCACCCGTGATGAGATGCGTGATCGCCTGCATCGGATTGCAGCAATTTTGACAGGTTCTGAAGCATCACCGGCGCAGTCTGAAGCTGATGTTACTTCAGATGTTCCGAACCCCACAGATGGTAACGACCCGGATGACAAAAAGACGCTCACTGTGTGAGTGGCTCGACTATCAGCAACAGCTCCATCCCACAGAGATCGAACTTGGACTCGAGCGTCTGCGAAAGGTATGGAAGCGGCTCCATCCGGGGCAATATAAGCCGCTGATCATCAGTGTGGCGGGAACCAACGGCAAGGGTTCCTGCGTGGCTTATCTCCATGCAATTTTGCGAGCGGCGAGCTGGCGAGTTGGCAGTTACACCTCCCCGCATCTGATTCGTTATAACGAACGCATCCGTATCGATGACGAAGAGGTCAGTGATGATGAGCTGTGTATGGCGTTTGAACGCATCGAGAAGTGTCGCGGAGAGATAACGCTTACCTACTTCGAGTTTGGCGCCCTGGCTGCACTCGATCTCTTCTCACGTCATCAACTGGATGTCGTGGTTCTCGAGGTTGGGCTTGGCGGCAGGCTCGATGCTGTCAACCTGATGGATGCTGATGCTGCGCTGGTCACCTCCATCGGCATCGATCATGTGGCCTGGCTTGGTGATAGCAGGGATGCTATTGGTGCTGAAAAAGCGGGAATTCTGCGCGCCCATCAACCCGCAGTCTATGCGGAAGCGGATATGCCGGCAGGTTTCCTGCAGACGGCCGGGGCTATTGGCGCACAGCTTTATCATCTCGGTGATGATTATCACTATACGATCGGAGAGGACGCGTGGAGTTGGCGCTGTGACGCTGCTCAGTATCAAGCCTTGCCGCTACCGTCGATGCGTGGTGACTATCAGATACAGAATGCTGCCGGAGTATTGATGGTTTTGCAGCTGCTGCGAGAGCAACTCCCGGTCAGCCGGAAGGCGCTTGAGCAGGGCCTGATACAGACTAATCTCCCGGGCCGTTTTCAGATCATCGCCTCTGATCCGCTCATTATTCTGGATGTCGCACACAATCAGGAGGCGGCTACAGTGCTTGCTGCCAATCTCGGCTCGATGCAACTGCACGGAAAACTGCGCGCCCTGTTTTCCATGTATGCTGATAAACCGTTGCAGGCTGTTGTTGCCACTCTGGAAAATGTCGTCAGTGAGTGGTACCTCTATCCACTCGATGATGAGCGTGGATGCAGTGTCGAAGAGTTGTCTGCTGCAGTTCTGCAGGCGGGCGGAGATGCGGAGGTAAACTGCAGCGATTCACTGAAGAATGCGTTACAGGACGCAAAACAGGCCAGTGAAGCAGGGGATGTGATCCTGATTTTTGGTTCGTTTGGCGTTGTTGGTGAGGCATTGGAGATGATGTTGTTGTAAGATGGCTTTCAGTAATGTAATTGATCTGCTCTATAGTAACTCAATCAACATCATGGGCTTTTCCGTTGTTAAGGTAACTTCTCAATAAGTCCGTGCAAATACCGTCATTGCGAGGGAGCCTAAGCGACTGCGGCACTAATTTTGCTTGGAGCAAAATTGAGCGCGCCTTGCGCGACCCGAAGGGTAAATTACAAGGATGTAATTTATAATCTCCAAACCGGATTGCCGCGTCGCTTTCAGCTCCTCGCAATGACACCTGTTTTAACAAAATGTATTGTATGCACGGGATTATCGAGAAGTTACTTGTGAAGCCAATAGCAACTATATTTATACCAACTAAAACTGGAGTGGACTGTGGATGAAACAATAAAAAAGCGTCTGGTTGGCGCCATTGTGCTGGTGGCGCTGGCAGTTATTTTTGTTCCTTTCCTGCTCGAAGAGAAACAGACTCCTCCTCTGAGCAGTTTTGAACTGGAAGAGACTATTCCTGTGCAGCCAACACAAAAGTTTCGCAGCGGACTGGTTCCTGATGAAAAAACAGCAACACAGGATGCCATCCGTACAGAATCTCAGGAGGAAGATTTTAATATCTCTGATCGACTCGACTTGAGTGAATACAAGCCATCTGCAGCGACAAAAGACACTCCCGCAGCCGGCGCAAAAACAGATCAAGTCCAGCGAAAAACTGAGGCGAAGCCTGAAAAGGCCTCCACGCAGGCGGTGTCAAAGCCGGAAAAAAAGAGCACTGCTGCAGCAACTGAAAAAAAGCAGTCTGTTTCTAAAAAGGGCTGGGTCATTCAGGTAGGAGCTTTCAGCCAGAAAAGCAATGCGGATAATCTCCTCAAGAAGCTCACTAAAAGCGGCATGAAAGTCTATATAGAAAAAGGTAAAAAGCTCTATCATGTTCGCATTGGACCATTTTCAAGCAAGAGCAAGGCGCAGCAGCAGCAGAACAAGGTCGAGAAAAAGACGGGTCAAAAGGGCATAGTGAAGAATCTGAAGTAGCACCCGGCGCTTATCACCTAAAATCTAAAACCTAAGTGATACGCGCCAAGATATTACGCGCTAATGATTTAATCTGATAAAATAACCTCACTTTTTATTCGACTTACCAAGGCCAACTGTGAACTGGGTAGACTTTGTCATCATAGGCATCATCGCAATATCGGTGTTTGTCAGTTTTTTCCGCGGCTTCCTGCGTGAAGCACTCTCTCTGTTAGTCTGGGGACTTGCCATCTATTTCTCCCTGGTCTACTACAGTGCTCTTGAACCCCTGCTGCCGAGTGGATATGGACTGCCATCGACAGTGCGCCTGGTGCTTTCAGGTGTTGCTATATTGCTTGGTGTACTGATTGTCGGCGGTATATTCACCTGGATTATCGGCTCTCTATTTGACAAGACCGGTATGAACGGTACAGACAGGGTGGCGGGCATTCTCTTTGGTGGTGTTCGTGGAGTCGTCCTGGTGGTCATTATCGTATTGATCGTCAGCTTCCTGCCATTCAAAAACGAATCCTGGTGGACTCAATCAAAGATAGTCCCTCACTTTACCGAAATGGCCGAGTGGGTGAAGGTGCGCCTGCCGGACGAGGTTCCGGCATATTTTGAGCAATACGTCGAGAAGGATAAGGCGGCCAAACCTGAGAATGAAACAGCAGCAACCGCAACAGAGAGCGAAATCGTCATTCCTGCGGAGAAGCTGGCCCCGGCGGAACCTGCTCCGCCACTTGTGGAACCGGCGCCACTTGCGGAACCGGCGCCGGTTGCCCCCCGGGGCTCTACACAGGCTGAACCTGCAGGAACCTGACTCATATGTGCGGCATTGCGGGTATCGTATCTCATCAGGCTGTAAACCAGGAGCTCTACGATGCCTTGCTGGTGCTGCAGCATCGCGGGCAGGATGCCGCAGGTATCGTCACCTGCGAGGGCAATCATCTGAACCTGCGCAAGGGGAATGGCCTGGCGCGTGATGTGTTTCAAAGTGAGCAGATGCTCGATTTACGCGGCAATATGGGGATTGCGCATGTGCGCTACCCTACGGCCGGTTGTTCATCCTCTGCTGAGGCGCAGCCGTTTTATGTCAACTCCCCATACGGTATCACCCTGGCGCACAATGGCAATCTAACCAATGCCCGGCTCTTGAAAAAGGAGTTGTTTACCTCGGATCTGCGCCATATCAATACAAACTCTGATTCGGAGATTTTGCTCAATATTTTTGCCCATGAGTTACAGGAGCAGGGTAAGTTGCGAATCGATGCTGATGATATCTTCAAGGCTGTCACCAGCGTGCATCAGCGATGCCGTGGAGGATACGCTGCCGTGGCGATGATCCCGGGCTATTGCATCGTCGGTTTTCGTGATCCAAACGGCATTCGTCCGATCTGTATTGGTAAACGTGAAACAGCATCCGGAAGCGAATATATGATTGCCTCGGAGAGTGTCGCACTGGATACACTGGGCTTTAAACGTATCCGGGATATCGAACCCGGTGAAGCTATTGTTGTCACCAAAAATGGCAAGTTCTACTCCAGTCTCTGTGCCGAGGGCGCAAAACATACTCCCTGTATTTTTGAATACGTCTATTTCGCAAGACCAGATACAATCATCGATAATATCTTTGTGCACAAGGCGCGCCAGCGCATGGGGAAAAAGCTGGCGGCTAAAATAAAGCGGGAATGGCGTGACCATGATATCGATGTGGTTATCCCTATCCCGGATACGAGCCGCACAGCAGCACTCTCGCTGGCGTCCAAATTAAAGCTCCCCTATGCGGAAGGCTTCATAAAAAATCGTTACATCGGCCGTACTTTTATCATGCCTGGTCAGAAGGCGCGTAAAAAGTCGGTTCGACATAAACTCAACGCAATCGACCTGGAGTTTAAAAACAAGAATGTGCTGCTGGTGGATGACTCCATTGTGCGTGGCACAACCTCCAGACAGATAGTGCAGATGGCGCGGGATATGGGGGCGAACAAAGTCTATTTCGCTTCTGCATCGCCAGCAGTGCGATTTCCTAATGTCTATGGAATCGACATGCCGGCAGCCAGTGAATTGGTCGCGCATGGCCGCACCAATGATGAAATTGCAGATTACATCGGTGCAGACCGCCTCATCTACCAGGATCTGAAAGATTTGATCAATGCCGTAAAAAAGAAGGGATGCAGTTCCGTCTCATGTTTTGATACCTCTGTCTTTAATGGCGAATACGTGACAGGCAATATCAATGAACACTATCTCACCGACCTGGAGTCTGTGCGCAATGACGATGCCAAAGAGCAGCAGGAGAATCACCGCGCGAATACCATTGATCTGCACAATCACGCATAAATTCTGATGCAGGAGAGAGTCATTATTTGACATCAGGCGTATGGTTGCTTATAGTGCGCCCGTTATCATGGCAACGTAGCTCAGTTGGTTAGAGCACATCACTCATAATGATGGGGTCGGTAGTTCGAATCTACCCGTTGCTACCATACAAAAAAAGGCCTGGTTAACCGCCAGGCCTTTTTTTGTCTGCTTTCTATGGCATTACTGCAACGACTGAACAGCACTCTACTGGCTATTTGATGCAATCTGATAGATCATGTCAGGGTAATCATCACTTTTTCAGGTATCAAAAATGCGTATCGGTATTCCAACTGAAACCAAGCCACTGGAATCCCGTGTGGGGCTGATACCGGAGGCCTGCGCCGATTTTGTGCGCAGCGGCCATGAAGTCTTACTGCAACAGGGAGCTGGAGAAGCCAGTGGCTACCCTGATAAAGCCTATACCCGACTGGGGGTAACGCTGGTTGAGGGTGCAGCCGAGCTGTATGAACAGGCCCGGGTGATCGTCAAGGTGAAAGAGCCCTGGGCGGATGAGCCGGATATGCTGCGTAGCCATCATCTGCTGTTCTGTTTTCTGCACCTGGCGGCGAATCCAGCCTTGACGGAGCAACTGCTGGAGAGCGGTGTTACCGCCATTGGTTTTGAAACTGTCGCTGATGGCGGCGCTCTGCCGATACTGGCTCCGATGAGTGATATAGCCGGGCGTCTCTCCGTACAGATCGGGGCTGGTTTGCTGCAAAGTTCTCAAGGTGGCAAAGGAGTGCTGCTGGGTGGCCTGCCGGCTGCCAGACGGGGGAAAGTTGTGATACTTGGAGCAGGGCAGGCAGGCGGGAATGCGGCGCGTATGGCGGCCGCTTTTGGCGCGCAGGTGACAGTCTTCGCACGCAAGCGTGAGGGTATGCAGCAGATGCGTGCAATTGGCGATAACGTTACCGCCATCTATCCTTTTGACGCAAGTATTTCAGAAGCACTGGTCGATGCTGATTTGTTGATAGGCGCGGTACTGATTCCCGGCGCCAAAGCGCCAAAAATAGTGTCACGCCAGCAGGTTTCCACGATGGAGGCTGGCAGTGTCATCGTCGATATCTCGGTGGACCAGGGTGGCTGCATTGAAACCTCACGTCCCACGACCTATGAAGACCCCACTTTCCAGGTGGATGGCGTGACACATTTTGGCGTCACCAATATGCCGGGAGCTGTGCCCCGCAGCGCCTCCGAGGCGCTTTCAGCAGCGATGATTCCCTATTTGCATGCACTGGTTGCAGCAGACTGGAGTGACAATCCTGTTTTGTCAGCTGCGATCAATGTGCGCAGCGGTGAATTGCTGCATCCGGCGCTGCGCGAACACTATCGGTGATCACGGGGAACGGGGATGAAAATTTGACCACGGAACATATTTAACATCAGACCATAAGGCAGGCATATGACACAGGAAAAAACCAAAAGCACCACCAAACAGCGCATCAAGAAGCGGCTGGCATCCATTGCGATTTTTGTCATGATGGCCCTGTTTCTGGCTTACGAGGAGCCGACGATAGAGATTGCCTGGGTGACCGCTATCCTGCTGCTGACCATCTATCTGTTCGCCTTTGAAATCGTCGATGTTGATATTGCCGCGGTCAGTATCATGGTGCTGCTGGGTTTGACCAGCCTGTTTGCTCCGATCATGGGGCTGGAAAAGGGTCTGGTTGACCCCAATCAGCTGTTTATCGGCTTTTCCAGTAACGCGGTGATATCGATCATCGCGGTGATGATTATCGGCGCCGGGCTCGACAAGACCGGCATCATGAGCAAGGTTGCCACCTTTATCCTCAATGTGGGCGGCACTTCGGAGAAACGCATCATACCGATCATCTCCAGCACGGTTGCCTTCATCTCCTCATTTATGCAGAACGTCGGCGCCACCGCCCTGTTCCTGCCGGTGGTTTCACGCATCTCGGCCCGCTCGGGGCTATCGATGTCGCGTCTGTTGATGCCGATGGGTTTCTGCGCCATCCTTGGCGGCACGGTCACCATGGTCGGCTCATCGCCGCTGATCCTGCTGAATGACCTGATTCTGACATCCAATACCGCCTTGCCGGCAGATCAGCAGATGAGCACCTGGGGATTGTTCTCGGTAACCCCCATCGGTGTAGCACTGGTCGTTACCGGCATCCTCTACTTCGTCATTGCGGGGCGCTTTGTGTTGCCTGCGACCAACAGCGAAAGCAGCACCAGCGGCTCCGGCACGATGAAATATTTCCATGATGTCTATGGCATCGATTACGAACTGTTCGAACTGGTCATCCCCGAAGGCAGCGAACTGATCGGCAAGCATCTGGATGATGTCGAGACCAAATCTCACGTCAGGATTATCGCCACAAAGCTATCAGGGCAGGAGACCCGCGTAGGCCCGGGCGCTCTGGATCGTGATACCGGACTGCGCGCCGGCATGGTGTTGGGTGTAGTTGCCGAACCCGAAGACCTGGAACACTTTACCGGGAAATACGGGCTGAAGAGACGTCATGAACTGCGCACCTTCTCTGAAGCATTGTCCAACACCCAGGCAGGCATTGCCGAAGTGGTGATTCCGCCCGGTTCGAAGCTGATCGGTAAAAGTGCACGCGACGTATGGATGCGCAAGGCCTACGGTATCGCCATGGTGGCGCTGCATCGTGATGGTGAAACCATGCGTGAAGGTGATGATATCCGCAGTATGCCTTTACATTCAGGCGATACACTGGTTGTTCATACCACCTGGGAGACGCTGGCGCATTTGGAGGACGATCCCAATTTCGTTATCGTCACCACGGAGTATCCACACGAAGAGACGCGTCCACACAAGGTCGTATGGGCGGGTATTTTCTTTGCAATCGCATTGACCCTGGTGCTGTTCACCGATATCCGGCTCTCTATCGCCTTGCTGACCGGCGCCATTGGTATGATTCTCTCTGGCGTCATCAAGATTGACGAGGCTTATGAGGCCGTCTCCTGGAAAACAGTCTTTCTGCTCGCCAGCCTGATCCCCCTGGGTCTGGCTGTTGAGCAAACGGGTACGGCAAAATGGATTGCAGATCAGACTCTGGCTGTCGTCGGTGACATGCCGATCTGGGTCATACAACTCTCAATCGCCATTCTCGCCACTTTCTTTACTTTGGTGATGTCAAATGTCGGCGCCACCGTGCTGCTGGTGCCGCTGGCGGTCAATATCGCCCTTGGCGTTGGCGCTGACCCGGCGGTATTTGCACTCACTGTCGCTATCGCCACCTCCAACTCCTTCCTCATTCCCACGCATCAGGTCAACGCCCTGATCATGGGTCCCGGCGGTTATCGCGTTCCCGACTTTATGCGCGCCGGCAGCGTCATGACCATCCTGTTTCTGATCGTCATGATCGGCATGATGAATCTTATTTTCTGAGAGTGATTGATATGAGCCTGGTATTTATGCGCGGAGTTATTGAGATGTCACTAAGATCTCTCTGCCGTACATGGATGTACAAATGCCGTGAGGGCAGGATGCACAGGAACGGCCTTCGTCGAGATGACAAACTGTAAATCGAAAATGAAGGGTGTCCAGATTTATCTGCTATTCTTAGATAATGGAAAACAGCCATCATGTTAAGAAGTTGAAGACCCTCTAAAAATGTCAGGTATAAATTATGCAAAATCTACAAATCACAGATGATGTTGCTTCTCAGCTCTATGAACTGGCAGAACATGAGCACATTTCGGCAACAGAGCTTATGGGGCAGCTTGTAAAGACGCATAAAGTGGAATTGATGAAGCGAAAAAAATTAAAAGAGTTTTTTAAGCCCTATCAGAAAAACATGTCGGAATTTAAGTTCGACCGAGAAGAAGCGAATGAGCGGTAGTTTTATTGATACAAACATTGGGCATCCTTCATGACCAGTTTACAGTTTGTCATCTCGACGAAGGAGAGATCTTTATGCTCTGTGCGACAAGATCCCTCGTCGTTCGTACCTCTCTTCCCTCGGGATGACAAGGACAAGTGTAAACTACTTTCATGGCATGGTGAAGGATGCCAAACATTGTTATTTACAGCCTCTCTCAGGATGAAGTAAAGCAAGACATCGCCATTATGCTACTCGCCAAAAAACCGGTTGTTTCCGTGCAAGTTTTAAGTGAAACCACCAATGTCATGAGGCGGAAGCTTGGATTTGATGTTTCGTCATCATAGAGCGGATATCCAACGAATGCGCAGTGGTTCTACCGCTAAACATCACCACGTTATACGATGGTTTAAATTTATCGGAACGCTATGGCTTTTCACACTTTGATAGCCTTATCGTTGCTTCTGCGTTAGAGGCTGGCTGCACCGAACTCTATTCAGAGGATATGCATAATGGTCTCGTTGTAAATCAATGGCTGACGATAATTAACCCATTCCAATAATAATCGGATGCATTCGGTCCGCAAGTAAATCCTTTGTTGCTGAGAAATCGTTCAGTGTTACATGATGAGGTCAATGTTTCACCGAAAACACAGCGATATCTTTAATCCTTCACCAGCAGTTGGCCAGGCTCAGAAATCCGGCAGCCGGTAAAAAAATCCGCTGAAAATCGAAGTCAAGTTTGCTGCACCGCTCGGATACCGCGCAGTAAATCTTGTCGTTACCGCCGACGATGTCATCAGGCTGATTCTCCATGCGCATCATGTTGGCATGATTGAGGATAGTCTTGCGCAAAAAACTTTGTAACTATTCAGCTTGCTGATCAATTGGCCAGCCAAGTCGATGTTTGCGGGCGTATCTGTAAGAAACGTAGGAGGCATGGATGCCGACTCGAGCCTACATGGATGTATTCACGGCGTTTTCTGGAAGATATGCCCGCAAACAGCGACAACATTACTGGTACTGAATAGTTACAAAACTTTTTGGTTGGAAAAGGTCGTCAACGAATTCAGTCTTGGTGAAGGCGATGAGGCGGTTCAACAAGAATGAGATTTTTCGTAATATTTACTGATGTGCATTCATTGGGATATAATGAATGCAC
>JAYELV010000052.1:0-5542 GCA_034717755.1 Pseudomonadota bacterium
CCGGATGTGACATGCGGTAGGTTTTTGCAAAACTTTCGGCATCGACTGTGTAGGTCTCTCCCTGGTTATTCACGATCCAGTCGTCCTTTTTACACCGCTGTTCCGCTCCCCACTTATGATATGTGAAACCCTCTGTCTGCAGGCTCAACTGCACGGCAATAATGAAAGTGTCCGCTTTTTTTCGATATCGATTTCTCATTAGCAATTGCGATAATCGCTAGTGTTCGCTGGTCAAAGTATTCAATATTTCTCTCAATGAATTCACTGTCTTGCTTTTTCTGTTGCGATCCGTGATCTGGGACTGAGCCATCTGCACAAGAAAATCAATCTGTTCGGTGACACTGTTGAACTCCCCCGGACTACCGGCTCGTTTTTTGGCAATGCTGTAGTAGCTGATGATGACAGCTTGATGAGTGGTGATTTCGCCGCAAACGAGCCTTTTTAGGAATTGGCAGTCTGCAAATCTAACCAGGCTCCAGAAATCTTTCTGAATTTCATTGCCTGTTACCGAGGCTGCGAGCGCCGTCACCTCCTGCTGTAACTTTTTTTCGCATTTGCCACCGTTTTTACGCCAGCCAACGACCATCTTTGCAGTTAAATAATTATACAGGGGATAGCTGTCACCGGGAGCTGATTCACTGGCAATTCTATAGTATTCCTGCATGCGTTTGAGTGCGGCAATGCGGGTGTTGCCGGTGGTGATCCATGCTTTGCGCTTGTAGCTGCTGGCGAGGATGCTCAGGCGCTCACTGGATTCTCCGAATTTGAGCAAATCTTTCATCATCCCGATGGATGCATTCACCAACTCCGTGGGTGTTGGCTGATCTGTTTCAGGGGAGCCATCCTGCCATTGTCGAACCGCCAATTTCGCTTGCAGGTTAACCAGCTGCTCGATGGTTTGCAGGGAAACACTGCTGTTTTTGTCATCCAGTGCGGCCCTGTAGTGAGCGGTCGCCTTGCGTAGGTCGCCGAGTTCGCTAAATGCAAGGCCCAGAGCCTCGCGTACATCCTTGTTCATCCAGTGATCGGGAATCCTCTCCTGCAGGGATTCCAGTTTTTTACGCAGGCCGGGAATATCCGCATCACTGATTTTTGCATCAGCACCAATGTTATCGATCTTGGATGCCAGTTCCGCTTCGCTCACGGCTTCCTCTTTGTAGGAGTGACTCCCCGATTTTCCAGCCAGGTTTAGCTGGAAATCCGGATTCCCGTAGCATTGATAAGCGCCCCAGGTATTGCAACCACGATGTTGCAGATAAGTTGCTTTCCTGGCGTCTCTTACCGCCTCGCCAAAATGGCGGCCGTCGAGCATTAAGCTATAAAAAGTATTGGCGAAGGTCTCTGCCGCACGGTCATTGACCGCCCAGCCTGCCGCAATGACCGCCTTGACACCCATGCGAATAAATTCGGTTGCGAGGTTGGCAGCCAGTTTATGCGGGTTCTCCAGCCGGGGTAAGCCCTCTTCCCTGCCAAGGTGGCAACAGTTGATGAATACCAGTTCAGGGACGAAGCGAATGCTCTTGATGTTGGCCGGTGTAAGAAAACTGTTGTCACCGATGACCATGCCGGTAACTCTTGTCGTTGAGGGGATCCTCTGACCACACAGATCGCAGCTTTCACTGTTGCTATTGAGCGCATAGTTGTATACCCCATGACCTGCGAAGTGCATGATCCTGTATGAATCTGCATGTAATGCGAGGATGACTCTGCGCGCATCTGTTTTGCTGTCTCTGCCTAACACTTCGGTAACGTGCTGATTTCTGGAATTCAGCATGGCTCGCACCGTCGCAGCCTCACTCTCTGCGCCCAGCAATTCAGGGAACTGATCCCTGTCTCCCAGGGGGTTTCCAATAACAAGCGCCTTGTTTCCGCGCGTCACGGGAGATGCTCTAAATGTTTCGGATTCAAGCTGACGAATCATGCCAAACTCGACTGACATCGGCAGATTCTCTGCAGTTGTCGAGGTCTGATTTCTATTCGCCCAGCGGTTTTGCATCAGTTCCCAGGGATAACGGGCGGCTTTTTCGTTCAGAACCAGCACATGATCATTGAGATTTAGCGACTGCTCCTTCAACTGGTGAGGCACCAGCATTTCAAACAGCGTTTTGGATATATCCGGATCGTCGTATGTTGAACGCATCGATTGCTCGATGAAGGTATCGACCTGGGCAAGATCAATCGCCTGCAGAGAGATTTCAGCACGCGCTTTGTCGGTCAGCGTATTAAAGCGCAGGGAGTTGTCTTTTTCGATATGTGATATTTGCAGGCGGCGCCACCAGCCTGCAGATTCGTCGAAAGTCACTCTTGCTCTCGCACCTGCAATCTTTTTGACTTTGGCGCCAGATTTTCCCTTGCTATGACCCAGAGTCAATGCCTTTTCAAATACCACCCGGTCGTGAATGCCTGCATCCTGATCAAGTATGCATAGAGCGTGGGCGGCGGCGTTAGCGATATCTTCCCAGCTTTCGACAAATTCAAGCTCTACAAAGCGGAAGTTATCACAATCCATTTGTTGCAGCTGCTGGTTGGCCTTGATCAGTCCCCTGGTCATCGCATGCAGCGAATCCTCAATGCTGATGCCGCCCGCGCCTGTGCCGATCAACAGGCTGCTTAAGCGCAACTCCTGTACAGAAGAGGATAGATTGGCTTCGCCAGCATGTTTCTCACTGACAGAGATCGCATATTGAAGCGCCGCATTACAGTAAGTCTCTGCCAGGCTTCTTCGCGTCAGAGCCCCCATTTCACCCAGGCCAATAATGAGCACTGCTTCAGGCCTGGCCGGGAAAGGCTTGGGATTATTGATGATTTCAGCGGTATTCAAAGGCCCCGGATAGAGTCCGAGCAGCATGCGTTTGCGCAGCCGGTTATCGAACAGCTGATTGACGTAGCCCTCTGCGCTCACGATCAGGTCGTCCCGGTAATGACCCAGCGCAAGAGTGTTTGATGCATAACAGAGATTGCCGTGAGAAATGATGATTTTCAACGGTGTTGTGACTTCGGTGGCTTCTGTTTTCCGCTCGGCGCCGAGGATGCTGTCGAATAGCATCTCCTCGTCGGGCAGCATGTCGACATGTTCTTCGATGGGCATAAGGAAAGGCTTGTCTGTTTCACCACGTTCGATGATGGGCTCCGGCGATAAATGCTGATTGCCGGTATTGCCGCTTTGCAGCAGCTCCAGGTACCCTGAGAATGCCTTGCTATGATCTGCCAGGTCGCCGTGGCTGGCATTTGCATACCAGCAACGGATATTCGAGGGAATGCCGGATTCCCAGGTGACCCTGCCATCACCCTTTGCCGTTGCCGGGAAAACAATTTTCTGCCCGCCGCTCTTAGAGCTGGCAAGCTTGATATCCATTGGCGTTGCCGGCGCCTTACCGGCAACATAGAGCATGTGAGCGTGATTCATTTTGAATTCACTGATCTTTTCCCAGAATGATTTAGTTTCATCCAGGGCCTGTTTCGCCGGTGCTACCCAGCCCGAACCATCTGCATCGGCAAGTTGTTTCCAGATGTCCATATCCAGCATGTCCTGGCTTCCATGTTTGAATGGCAGCAGTTGCAGAACACCCGGAAAAGCAGAAATGATTTTCAGCAAGCCTTTTTGGCTATGCCTGAAATCAGCAAGGGCAAGATATTTCACCATCTTTTCCTGGCCGACGAGGACGCGTGTAATCACATGTGACCCCTTGTGCGGTGTTCCCAGCATCAGCAATCGGCCTTTGCAGCCAACCAGCCTGCCCCACAGATCCGGGTTCAGGGCAAACGCCATACGCGCAACAAGCCCTCCCATGGAGTGTGCGATGATATGCAGTGGTTGATTGTGCTGTTCGGCAAGCTGAAGCTTTTTTTCCAAATCATGCGCGAATCGTCCGGCTTCCGTGCTGATTGGCAGACGCCAGTCGTAGGGGTAGGGAATGACGTCGTGCTGCTGTTCAAGAAACCTGACCAGATCCGCATAGGCGCTGCTCATCAGGGATTCGGCACTGACGTCGCTGGAATCTATCTTGAGTCTTCTCATGCCGCCGGTCGCGATGTCCAGCATGTCCAGCCATATCCTGTTTTCGTTGACCTGAAGATGGCTGCCCATGATGCCCGGAAGTACGAATACGATGGGTTTGTCTCCCTTTATTTGAGTGGAGCCTGAACGAAGCAACCCCGGTTTTTCCTGGATTGGCGTAAAACCGGCAGTATCCTTGTCAGCACGCAGCAGTCCATCGACAAGCATCTTCGCTGTTTGATCATTGGAGAAGTATTGGAAATGGTTGACGTCAGGGCCCTGGTCAAAAAACTTGCGCGCCTGCTGCTCTTTTCTGCGTGTTCCACCGGTCATCGAGCGTGTATTGACAACCAGGTCGTGGTCCTGGCGGTAATAGAGGTCGGGGATCAGATACTTTAACTTTCCCCACAAGGTGTCTGCTTCCACATCACCCGAGATAACGCTCAAATCAGCGTTAACCACTGAATTGCTCAGATTCAGCAAGCGCACCAACGGTGATGCAGGCATTTGTGCTTCCAGGCCGGGGAGTTCTTTGGGATCGGTTCTCTCCTTCACCACGGCCAGGGTAAAGGTGCTGAAAGCGTCATAAACGCTGCTGGCTTTCAACAGCGGAATCGTTCCAATGACATTCAGGATAACTGTCAGCCAGCGGTCGAGGCGGCCGGAAGCTAGCGTGGTTCCCCGTGCAGGGCAGGCGGTGCGAACAAAACGGTGGATGCTGAATTTGCGTTCGCCTTTGAATTCTCCTTCCTCGATGCGGACATCCAGTAATTTGCACAGCTCCTTTAATTGCGCGACCTGCTTTGTGTAATTTGTCCCAGCCATGGCATATTGTTTGAGCTCCTTGTCTGAAATTGGCGCTTCATCCTTGCCAACGTCGACGCGTGCGAGCAATTCGGCAACCAGTCCCCCGCGTGAATGTGACGCCATGTGGATTTGCAGTGGTTTTGGGGGAGCAGATGTATCTGCCAGTGTATGCAGCTCTTTTACCAGATCGATAGCGTTTTTTATCGGGCTCTCGGTCAGCGTTCGATGCTCGAGGGCGTAAATATGCTTGCCGAAATAGTGTTGCATTCTGGCGAGGTGTTTGTTTGGAGAGAGGCTCCACAAATCACCGAAACTGCCGGATGAACTGGAGGCTGTGCCGTGAATGAACAGCAGCATCGGTTTTGAACCGTCCAGTTTCTTCTCTGGAACTTCAAGCTTGAGGAGGTGTTTGGCGTCTTTGCCGGGATTCGTGTTAATGGCGCAACGATATAAGCCCGGTGGACGATCGAGTCCTTTCTCCACCATTTTCCCGATCGCTGTTGCTGTCTTGCTAACCGGGTCGATGTCAAAAATTTTAAGTGATTTCAGCAGCCACTCGGATACCCCCCGGTTGTGATCACCCAACTGCAGTTGTCTGGGAATCTCCAGCGTATTAGCATCTCCACCACGTGATTTTGATTCGGGGAAATCCTCTTCAAACTGATCGACGCGCGTCCATATAAAAATCCCATCTTCAAACTCCAGCAGCATGACGTCGTCATCCTTGACATTGGAGAG
>JAYELV010000053.1:0-1191 GCA_034717755.1 Pseudomonadota bacterium
GCCGAATAAATGCTCCTGCGTTTTCGGCACTTCCGCCTTCCATGGCGGTCGAAAACAGGGATGTTTTATCAGAGCATACAGGGACGTATTCACGCGTCCCTGAAAGGCTGATCCCGACCCTGCGCAGTCTCGAACAATGCACGGACTTTTTGAGATGTTACAGATTCCATTCATTACTGAAGTTTCTCAATAATCCCGTGCATGTGAGTAAAATGCACGGGATTACTGAGAACTTACTCATTACTTTGGAGCAGCCGGAGGTGTCGGCGTTACAGGTGTGATGCCAATTTCATCACCGTCATCAATACGGGTGAATGACTCTGAAAACTCTCTGTTCACCGTTACCTGAATATGCTCCGCAGCCAGCAGATAACCGCGGTCACGCTCGCGACGCTGCAGATGCGCAATCAACTTTTCGACAGTATCGACCTGCTCGGGAAGCGTCAGCTCCTCCGACTCCTTGCGCAGTTTGTTCACCAGGTAGGCGAAATAGAGAATCGTGACATGTCGTTGCTGTTGTCCTGCATCTGCTTCACTGTTGTGTTCGATCCCGTGCGCTTTGAGACGCTGCAGATAGTCCTGCCAGTTGGTGCGCTGCTGCTTACCCAGGTTGTAGAGCGTTTTCCAGGAGTAGATGCCGGTATCGTGGCCATCATCGAAGACAAATGAGAGCGCATAGTTCCCCTGCGGTTCGATGGCCGTGATGTTGACCTGCTGTTTGCCACTGACGGGTTTGTCATCGGCTTTTACTTCGGCAGCGGGAGAGAATACCCGCAGGTATTCACATGGCAGGTCAAAGTGGCTGTCATCATCGAAAGTCAGAGAAAGCACACGGGATTTGCTGTGCAGTTGAATATTTGTTGGCTGTGGTGTCTGCGCCATTGTCATGATCCGGCAGAGTCAGGGTACGAAAGCGTAGCATCTCAAAAAAAACTTGCAAGTTCAGAGTGGAGAGTGGAAACTGCACGCATGACGATTTCAATGCAGAAGTGGCTGGTTAGACACAATGTCCGTCGAGTGATTGACGGAGGTGATTGCTGTGTGCCGATTTAGCTAAAAATATCGTAACTATTCAGTACCAGTACTGTCGTCGCTGTTTGCGGGCATATCTTCCAGAAAACGCCGTGAATACATCCATGGTCGCTTCCGGCATCCTGCCTCTGGCGACACTGATACATCCATGTATGACGT
>JAYELV010000054.1:0-5501 GCA_034717755.1 Pseudomonadota bacterium
CGTCAGGGCCGCTGTCAGCGTCGTTTTACCGTGGTCAACGTGGCCAATGGTACCGACGTTTACGTGCGGTTTTGTACGTTCAAATTTTTCTTTAGACACTTTAAGCTACCTTCGTAATTATTCAGTTCTTGATACTAAGTCGTTGTCCAAAAATAACTTCCCGATCCTGCTTGCCCTGTAGTCCGTCTTCTGCGTTCCAGCAAGAGTTACATAACGCTGCTATGCGCCCCTTGCTGCGCCTTGAAGACGAACAACATTGCTGCGCGATATCGGGAAGTTATTTATGGACAACTCCTAATACTTCTTACACTTTTATCGCTTCGTGATTTCATCGCCAATACTTGCCGGCACTTCACTGTATTTTTCAAATTCCATCGAGTAGGTCGCACGCCCCTGTGTTGCTCCGCGAAGGTCTGTTGCATAACCAAACATCTCCGCCAGCGGTACATCCGCATTCACTATCTTTCCGGCGGGTGCATCCTCCATGCCGTGAATGATGCCGCGGCGGCTATTCAAATCACCGATGACATCTCCCATATTCACCTCGGGAGTGACCACTTCAACCTTCATAACCGGCTCAAGCACCACCGGGTCCGCACTGCGGGCGCCTTCCCTGAACCCCATCGATCCGGCTATCTTGAACGCCATCTCCGAAGAGTCGACATCGTGGTATGAGCCATCATAGAGTGTTACCTTCACATCAACGACCGGGAAACCCGCATTGATGCCACCCTTCATCGCCTCCTGGATGCCTTTATCGACAGCCGGGATAAACTCCCTGGGAACGACCCCGCCAACGATCTCGTTGACGAACTCATAGCCGCTGCCTGACTCCTGCGGCTCGATCCTCAGATAGACGTGGCCATACTGACCACGGCCTCCTGTCTGACGTACGAACTTGCCTTCCTGCTCGACCGTGGTGCGAATCGTTTCACGATAAGCCACCTGTGGAGCACCGACATTCGCCTCTACATCAAACTCGCGCTTCATGCGATCGACGATAATCTCCAGGTGTAATTCACCCATGCCGGAGATGATGGTCTGTCCTGACTCCTCATCCGTATGCACGCGAAAGGATGGATCTTCCTGCGCCAGCTTGGAGAGGGCAATGCCCATCTTGTCCTGGTCCGCCTGAGTTCTGGGTTCAACGGCTACCGATATAACCGGTTCCGGAAACTCCATACGCTCGAGCGTAATAATTTGTTTGAGATCACAGAGTGTATCGCCGGTGGTAACATCCTTGAGTCCGACTGCTGCCGCGATATCGCCGGCGCGCACCTCTTTGATCTCTTCACGCGTATTGGCATGCATTTGTAAAATCCGCCCGACACGCTCTTTTTTGCCTTTCACCGGATTGTATACAAATTCTCCGGATTTCAGAGTCCCTGAGTAGACACGAAAAAAAGACAACGTGCCGACAAAAGGGTCTGTCGCTATCTTAAATGCCAGTGCCGCAAATGGCGCATCATCCGATGCAGGCCGTTCAGCTACACTCTCGTCCTTGTCGTCGAGATGCCCGGTGATCGCCGCCACATCATCCGGCGCCGGCAGATACTCGATCACCCCGTCCAGCATCGCCTGGACTCCCTTGTTCTTGAATGCCGAACCGCAGTACATCGGTGTAATCTCATTGGCGAGTGTACGCAGTCGTATACCCGCCTTGATCTCTTCGTTGTTCAGCTCACCCGTTTCCAGGTATTTCTCCATGAGTTCGTCAGATGCTTCAGCCGCCGCCTCGATCATTGATTCGCGCATCTGTTCGCACTGAACGACAAGCTCCTGCGGGATGTCATGCTCTTCGAAGCGGATTCCCATATCCTCTTCATCCCAGAAGATAGCTTTCATCTTGACCAGGTCGACAACCCCGACAAAATCTTCTTCAGCGCCAACATTCATCTGCATGGCAACCGGGGTTGCGCCAAGCCGTTCTTTCAACTGCCCGACGACACGCAGAAAATCCGCTCCCATGCGATCCATCTTGTTGACGAAACCAATCCTTGGCACACCATATTTATTCGCCTGCCGCCACACTGTCTCAGACTGGGGCTCAACTCCGCCAACAGCGCAAAAAACAGCGCATGCACCATCCAGTACTCGCAGTGACCGCTCTACCTCGATGGTAAAATCAACGTGCCCCGGCGTATCGATAATATTGATACGATGCTGCGGAAACTGCTTCTCCATGCCGCTCCAGAAACAGGTCGTTGCAGCAGAGGTAATGGTAATACCCCGCTCCTGCTCCTGTTCCATCCAGTCCATGGTCGCGGCGCCATCATGCACTTCGCCGATCTTGTGCGATACGCCCGTATAATAGAGAATACGTTCAGTCGCTGTTGTCTTGCCGGCATCGATATGCGCCATGATGCCAAGATTGCGATAGCGACTGATCGGCGTTGTGCGTGCCACAAAATTTTCCGTTATGCGTCCAAATTACCAGCGATAGTGAGAGAAGGCCTTGTTGGCTTCAGCCATGCGATGCGTATCTTCACGCTTCTTAACCGCAGAACCACGCTGGTCGGAAGCATCCATCAACTCACCGGCGAGACGCAGCGCCATTGATTTTTCACTGCGCTTGCGTGCAGCCTCGATCAGCCAGCGCATTGCCAGTGAATCACGGCGTTTTGCACGCACTTCAACCGGCACCTGGTAGGTGGCGCCGCCAACACGACGGGATTTCACCTCAACCATTGGACGCACGTTGTCCATTGCCCCATCGAGTGATTCCAACGGGTCACCGCCCTTCTTATCGGAAATCTGATCGAGGGCGCCATAGATAATGCGTTCTGCGACAGCTTTCTTGCCGTCCTGCATAATCATGTTGACAAATTTTGTCAATAAAATGCTTCCGAATTTCGGATCCGGGAGAATCTCACGACGTGCTGCTACGCGTCTTCTGGCCATACTTGCTTCTCTCTAAACTCTTGCTTCAGCTCGCATTAACCAAGCTGGCGAATTATCTCTTTAATTAAACTTAGCTTTTAGGACGCTTGGCGCCATACTTTGAACGCCCCTGACGACGCGACTCTACACCGGAAGTATCGAGTGTGCCGCGAACTGTATGGTAGCGCACACCAGGCAGATCCTTCACCCGGCCACCACGAATCAGAATCACCGAGTGCTCCTGAAGATTATGTCCTTCACCACCGATGTAGCTGGTGACTTCGTGGCCACTGGTGAGGCGTACACGCGCAACCTTACGCAGTGCGGAATTCGGTTTTTTCGGTGTCGTCGTATAGACACGGGTACAAACCCCACGCCGTTGAGGACAGGCTTCCAGTGCCGGAACGGTACTCTTGACGACCCTGCGTTTGCGTGGTTTACGTACTAGCTGATTAATTGTTGCCATTCTTTCTCGTCTCCGTGAAGACGCAATTGACACATAAATTGTGCCATTTAATAAACTTAACAGACCCTCTTCAGCCTTATCACAATCAAGGCCAAACAGCGTAAGTTATTGAATTTATGGGATCTATACCAATGGTTGGCTTGCATTCCAACCCGCTTCCCGCCGTCTTTTTAACGATTGACCTGCGAGAAAGACCGCGAATTCTAAGCCTGTTTAGAGGTGTTGTCAATGCAAATCAGGAAAAGAACGCATGAAATTGAAGATTATTATTCCCCACCCATGCATAAAGCAGTGTTTTAAGGGTGACGCAGGATGCACAGGGGACAAAACACGCACATTCCACCAACTTAAAACCTAAAAGCGTAACTCCTCGATAACTCCGTGTTAAGTAGCCCATTCTTCGCGGCCGGAAGGCCGCTCCCACGATAAAGGCAAACCCTGGTGTGGGAGTGGTCATCTGACCACGATTGAAATGCGATAGCATTTCACTCACATGCATAGAGTTATTGAGATGCCACCTAAAACCTAAAACTTAAAACCTAAAACCTCCCCCTACCTCCCCGGCTTTCTTTTTCCGGAGCAGTTGTGAAAAAAGGGTCTCTGGTCTTCGAGGCGCAGCGCAGTCAACTGCCCGCCCCATAAACAGCCCGTATCCAGCGACCAGAGCTTACTGCCAGCCATATAACCCAGTGTCGACCAGTGGCCAAAGACAATTCTGTCACGCGCGCTGCGCCTTTGAGGCGCCATGAACCAGGGTAGCAGCTTGTCGCGCTGGGATCCCAGCGGCCCGTTTTCATTGAGAACGAGTTTTCCCTTCCTGGTGCAGTAGCGCATACGGGTAAAGCAGTTTGTAATAAAGCGCAGCCGATCCATCCCCTGCAGATCATCACTCCAGCGATCAGGTTTATCTCCATACATGGCGGCAAAAAACATTTTGTGGCGTTTGTTGTGGCGCAATACCGATTCCACTTCAGCTGCATGCTTGCGAGCCTGCGCAATGCTCCATTGCGGCGGAAGACCTGCATGGATCATGCTGAAATTAATACCCCTGTCTACATGCATCAACGGGCGATAGCGCAACCACTCGAGCAACTCCTCCCTGTCCGGAGCATTCAACACCCCCTCCAGACTGCTGCCGGGTTTGGGACGACGTCCGGCAATTGCGACAGCCAGCAGATGCAGGTCATGGTTGCCCAGCACAGTCACAGCCCTGTCGCCCAATTCCCTGATGAAGCGCAACACCTGGGTCGATTTTGGACCGCGATTAACCAGATCGCCGACAAACCACAAATGATCGGCTGTCGGATCGAACTGAATTGACTCCAGCAGACGCTGCAATTCGTCATAACAACCCTGGATGTCGCCTATTGCATAAGTTGCCATACAATTATTCTCTATATAATATTCGCTGACACTACGATTAAGTAATAAACTGATAGCTTTATTGAAGCCGCAGCCACAGATGCTAGCGTTTACAACGGAGCAAGTCGATCTTCGGCTGGATTTTACCGCCATTTATGCGGTTGGCATAGCAAATATCAGACTCTAATTGAACAAAAGGGGAATCAAAAACATGAAAGCACGCGTTAAATGGGTAGAGGGGGCGCTGATGGTTGGTGAATCAGGCAGCGGACACGCAATCGTAATGGATGGCCCTGCAGACCATGGCGGCCGCAACCTCGGTATGCGGCCGATGGAGATGCTGCTGCTGGGTATGGGTGGCTGCACCGAATTCGATGTCATGATGATGCTGCGCAAGAGTCGCCAGGATGTCACCTCCTGCGAGGTACAGCTGGAGGCTCAACGCGCCGAAACCGAGCCAAAGGTGTTCACGGCGATCCATGCACACTTTGTCATCCACGGCACCAACCTGAACGAAAAACATGTCAAGCGGGCAATCGCCCTCAGCGCAGAAAAATACTGTTCTGCATCGATCATGCTGGAAAAAACCGCTAAAATCACCCATGACTACGAGATTGTGAACTTGTAAAACGGCCTTCATCAATCAATCGAGTGACTTTCGATGCGGTAACTTCTCAATATTCCCGTGCATGATTTGGGTTTGCGCAGGGTCAGGACCAGCCTTTCAGGGACGCGTGAATACATCCCTGGTCGCTTCCGGCATCCTGCCTCTGGCGACATTAATACATCCATG
>JAYELV010000055.1:0-1184 GCA_034717755.1 Pseudomonadota bacterium
TAAAAACATCGCCATTGGCAAACTGCTGCTGTTTCTGTTGTGCCTGGTTCCGCTGTTGCTGTTGCTGTGGGATGCACTGCAGCAGCAGCTGGGCGCCAATCCGGTCGAGGCGTTGCTGCACAGCAGCGGTGACTGGGGATTACGTCTGCTGCTGGTGACGCTGGCGATCACGCCACTGCGTAAACTCACCGGCCGGGGCTGGCTGCTGCGCTATCGCCGCATGCTGGGTGTGTATGCCTTCTTTTATGCGCTACTGCATGTCATCGTCTACCTGTGGCTGGATCGTGGTCTCTCCTGGCAGGAGATAGGCATCGATATCGTCGAACGCCCCTATATTACAATTGGTTTTGCCGCATTCATGATTCTATTGGCGCTCGCGGTTACCTCTACCAGGGGGATGATGCGCCGTCTTGGCAAACACTGGTCGATGTTGCATCAATGGGTCTATGTGGCCGGGCTTTTTGCCGTGACTCATTATCTGTGGCTGGTGAAGGCTGATTATCGTGAGCCAGGACTCTACGCAGCACTATTTCTCATGCTGATGCTGTTTCGCGCCGGACGTTTCAAAAAGCGCCTGCAGCGTATATTCGCGCTATACTCCGATAAAGAGCACAAGGTGGGGTCTTTATTCTCTGTAAATTTGATACAAAATGGTAAAGAAAACCTAAAACCTAAAACCTAAAACCTAAAACCTCCCTTTCTAGAGGGAGTAGTTATGACAGACAGAAAATATTATCTATTGTTAGCCAACATCGCCCTCTCACTACTGCTGCTCATTGCATCAGGAGTGGTTCACGCCAGCGAAGAGAGCATTCGCATCGGCGTGTTGAGTCACCGCGGTGACGCCGTCACGCACCAGATGTGGGACTCGACTGCCAACTATCTCAGCTATGCGCTGCATCCAAAAAAATTCGAGGTCATTCCGCTTGATTTTGACGAGGTTGAACCTGCCGTCAAAGATTCGGCAGTCGACTTCCTGCTGGTCAACTCCGGGATTTATGTCAACCTCGAGGTGCGGCACCGTATTTCACGCATTGTGACACTCGATAACGGCACACAGGAGCAGCCTCTGAATGTATTTGGCGGCGTGATATTTACCCGTGCGGATCGCAGCGACATCAACCAGCTTGCGGATATCAAGGGGCACTCTTTTGCAGCGGTTGACGAGACCTCGCTGGGAGGTT
>JAYELV010000056.1:0-5446 GCA_034717755.1 Pseudomonadota bacterium
CAACTCATTATTCCGGCAATCCGGCAAGCCATTCGGCGACGGCGGCCATCTCTTCGTCGCTGATCAGATGCATCACGTTTTTCATCGCCACGGTGTGGGCATGGCTGCGTGTACCGCTTTTGATGTCCTTCATCTGAGCCAGCATGTAGGGAGCATTCTGCCCCGCAATCTTTGGATATTCGGACATCACCGGAACCCTGCCTTCTACACCATGACAGGCGATACAGGTTCGTTCAATATAGAGTCCGGCGCCATCGAGGGCGTGCGCCTGGCTGGCCAGTAATAAAACTGTGATGATACCAATTGTCATGACTGCTTTTTTCATCATTGCGTTAACCTCCTATGCCTTGCATGCTCTGTGCATGGCGACAGTGCCGCCAAGCAGCGAGCGGCCACTGACATCGTAAAATCCCAGATCTGAAAGCAGACGTGAGAGTTCCTCTGTCGAGTAGAAAAGGCGGATGGCGTCGACGAAATAGTCGCAGCAGGCGACGGCATCCGGTCCTGAGTGAATAGCCCAGGAGATCGTCTTGAGGCAACCTTTGAGATAGATGCAGTAGGCATTTTCAATGAACTTGTTGGCCGGCCGCAGCATATCAAAATGATAGAATTTCCCGCCAGGCTTCAGAACCCGGTTGATCTCGGTGAAGACATCGATAACCCGCAGATGGCGTGTCGCATACTGCAGAGTCACGACATCAAAGTGGTTGTCAGGGAAGGGCAGCTGATGTACGTCACAGATGCGTCCCTTGATATCGAAACCCTGCCGCATGGCCCGTTGCTTGCCGACCTGCTGCATGGCATCGCTGCGATCGACTGCATAGACATCGAGCTCAGGCTGCTTCTTCAGCAGTTCGATGCCGACAACATTGGTTCCGGCACAGACATCGAGCACCCGCTGGCCCGGTTCGACATCGATGGTGGCGATGAAGCGGCGGCGCAGACTCTTCAGTAGCCCCAGGCTGGCGTAGTCATTGGCCTTGTCGTAGGCGGCTGCAACGTCGGCAAATACTGCATTGATTTGGGATTCCCAGATGGCTTCGAAAGCCTCTTGCCGCGCGTGTTCTTTTTTTTGAAAACTCGTCATAATGCTTTCTCCTTAATGATCGTAATTTCTCAATAACTCTGTGCAGGGAAGCAGGGTTTGGACTTGCTTTTCAGGGCTGTATAAAACAGGGATGTTTTATCAGAGCTTACAGGGATGTATTCACGCGTCCCTGAAAGGCTGGTCCTGACCCTGCGTAAACTCCAATAATGCACGGGATTATTGAGAAGTTACTAATGATCCTCTCCGTGACCGCGTTCGTGATTGGCGTTGATCATGCCCTTCGGCAGTATCGGCGCCGGCTCGGGATCGAGCTGGGCAAAGCCCGAGTTCCTTTCTCCCTGCTGCACGTCATGTGGATTGTGGCATTCGGTGCACACCCACCAGCGTTTTTTTCCACCCTTGTTCCACATGCCGATGCGCTTGCCATGGATGCCGTCTCTCCAGGAACGATAGACCTGCCCGTGGCACTTCCCGCACAGTATCTGCGGCTGGTTGAAGCTGATCTCGTTGCCGTAGTTATCGATCAGCTTGGTACGCGTGGCAGCATGGTGGCAGTCCAGACACCAGATAGCCTGTTTGCCATGTTTCAGCTGCATGGCATCCGGCACGATATCCTGATGCATCGTCAACGGGCGCGCCAATTTGTTCTCCGGCCAGGGGACATATTCACCGTTGTGGCAGGCCATGGAGCAGATCGTCAACAGCTTGTTCCTGTCGATCTGCGGCTCGCGCGGTTTGACGACTGCCTCTTCGTGAGAGTAGTCTGCCTCGACCGGCATATCGCCCATGGGTATAGTTCCGTCGAAGGGATCACTCCAGAACAGGACGCCGCCAGTGGTGGGTGAGCACTTGATATTTGTCACCCCCGGCTCTATCTCGCGCTGTTGAACCTGAGTGAGATCCTTCCTGCTTTCGAAGCACTCTTTGCTTTCCTCGTCTGTTTCCCCGAAAACGGTGGTGGTCGAAGCCGCCGTCAGCATGCACAGGCTCATGACCGGCGCCAATATTCGATAGCTAATCATCGTTTTTCTCTCCTGAATTCTGTGGAGTTGGCGTAACCGCCGGTCGCACCCGGGTTGTTGATTGCCACATCAGGTTGCAACCGCATTTGCTTGTTCACCTTGAACTGTGTGACTGGCCTGCTCTTTGTAGCGGACATCACCAAGCAAGACGCCGACGGCGCCCTTGATAAGCACCGTCAGGACAAAAAATCCAATCGCCCACACGCCGCCGACAATCATGAATTCGATGTGGGTGGGAAAATATTCGGCAAATTCACCGATGGGTGTGGGGATAACGCCGGGGATCATCAGGGCCATGCCTTTTTCGATATAGATGCCGACAAAGACCGCCAGGCAGATGAAGGGCAGCAGCAGCAGATTTTTTCTCACACGCGGGATCAGCAACAGGATAAAGGAGCCGATCATCAACGCCATGGCGGTCCAGAAAAAGGGCACCAGGGCATCGAGGCCATGGTGGCCAAACATCAGGTATTGCAAACCGAGTGAGTGTTCGGTGCTGGGGTAGAGTTCGGTAACGATCTCGGAAAGGGTCAGGAACAGGGCTATCCCGAGACACCAGACAACGATCTGGGAGAGTAGATGGAAGGCTTCATCGGCGATCTGCATTGGCGTAAACTTGCGCACCAGCAGGAACACGATGATGATCAGCGATGGGCCGGCGGCAAAGGCGGTGGTGATGAACTTGATTGGCATCATCGAATGAAACCACATGGGCCTCGCCGGCATGGTGTTGATCAGGAATGCCGTCACTGTATGGATGCTCAGGGCCCACACGATGGCGATGTAGACGATAGAGAGATAGAAGAGCTTGTTCACCGGTTTGCCGGTGTATTTTTTATACAGGTAATAGAAGCCACCGATGATGTTCAGCGCGAGATAACCTGTCAGCACCAGCACATCCCAGGTCAGCATGGCGTGGGGCCAGTTGAAGATGCCGATAACCGGAAAGATATGCCACAGCCTGTCCGGACGGCCCATGTGGGCTGTAACAAACAGCAGACACATGATCACTGCAGCGATGGCCAGCATCTCCCCGAGTACGACGATCTTGTGCAACTCCTTGTGCTTGTAGACGTAGGCGGGAAACACCACGGTCACGGCCGCTGCGGCCACGCCGACCATAAAGACGAAGTTGGCCAGGTAGAATCCCCAGCTGACCTGGTCGTTGAGGCCGGTGACGATCATGCCGTTGGTGAGTTGAACATACTCACCATAACCCCACAGCATGATGAAAAAGGCCAGCAACAGCATCCAGCCCCAGAAGATGACGCCTCCGCTAAAGCCGGCGCGCAGGAAATCAAATACGAATTGAAAAAAGCGTTTCACGTGATAGCTCCTTAATCCATGAAGTAGAAAAACTTTGGATAGGTGTTGAGATCGGCGCGCAGACGGAAGACCTTCTTGGTCGCCAGTATCTTGCGCACATCGCTCTCGGGATCAAGCAGGTTGCCCAATTTTCTTGCGCCCACCGGGCACACCTCGACGCAGCCTGTCCAACGGCCTTTGCGGGTGCGCTGAATACAGAAGGTGCACTTCTCGACCACGCCCTTCATGCGCGGTCGGTTGCCCAGGTAGTGTGTATCGGGATTCATATCCGCAGCCGGAAGATCAGGTTCTCCCCAGTTGAAACGCCGCGCCCAGTAGGGGCAGGCGCCGATGCACATACGACAGCCGATGCACCAGTTGTAATCGATGACGACGATACCGTCGGGATCGCGATAGGTGGTGCGCACCGGACAGACCTTGACGCAGGGAGGCTTTTCACACTGCATGCACTGCATCGGGAGATAGAAAGCATCCTTCTCCGGAACCTTGTCTGCTTCGTAGTAGTGTTGTCCCTCGAGGACAACGCCTGCAGGCTTATAGGCATTGCCGCCGACCTGGATGCCAAAGTCCTGTGGGTAGCCGCCATCGTCACGATCTCCCTCAGAGAATTTCCCCTTCTCCAGGCGCATGACGCGTATCCACTCGATCTGCTGCTTATCACCCCGCGACTGATTGTTCTCGGCGACACAGGCTTTGACACAACGCCGGCAGCCGATGCATTTCTGGATATTGAGCGCATAACCAAACAGTACGCCGTCCATTGCCGGGGCATCGTCGACGCTGACTTTTTTGCCGAACTCCTCGGAATAACGCTTGACGAGCCGGTCGATCGCCTCCTTTTTCTCCTCATCTGTCATCAGGCGGTAGTTTTTCTGAAAATGCTCGGCCCAGGTGACGTTCTTCGTCGCCCTGGCGGGTTTGGGGGCGAGCAGCATGGCTGCTCCGGTGAGCGACGCCGCGCTGTATGTGCCAGCCTTACGCAGGAAATCGCGGCGGGTGACATCCTCTGCCGGGCTGTTTTTGTTGTTCTGCTTGTTGTTTTGTTTGGACATGATTACCCTCTGATCGGATCCGGAAAGTTGATCACTGCTGCTTGCTTCTGCATCATGACTGATCCGGGTAGCTGTCGATAAATCTCTGCACCATCTCGCGCTTCTCCTGATCGGACATCAGCACATATTCCCGCTCCGCCAGCTCCTGCTCGCCAGCGCGGGCATCATTTGCATAGAGTTGTTTCTGATCGGGATGCGGAACCGAGTCGACGACCACTTTGGCCATCCCTGCTGCGCCCGAGACGGAAGCGGCGCCCAGCGCAGCCTTCCTGAAAAATCCCCGCCGAGAGGCGCGGAGTGTCTCCTTATGCGCCACCTGCTGATATTGGGCATCCTGATCAGGGGACAACCACTGACGGATTACAGCTATTGTTCGCTTCAACATGTTCTAACCCTCCTTTGGGGCGCTTCCAGGTGGTGGAACGCTGTCAGAGATCTGCTCTGCAATGACTGAATGGGTGCGTTCAACTCTCTCGATCATATTTGTTCTGTAGATGCAAGTGCTATGCCATTACAGGGTGGTGTTCGCTATCCCTATGTTTTATATGGGTATTATTATTTGGAAGGGAGGGATGACAAAGCCGCGCTTCAATAGACCTGACAAATTAGCAGGTGTTTCCGGTGTGAAGTATGTAAGTTGTTGTTCTGTATGTGAGATCTGTCTGACATTATGGCAGGATGCTGCATCGAGCAATTTGTGTGCTCGATGGAGTTTTCCAGCAATAACTGCTGCCCGGATATCTCACCGCACCCCCGAAATGGCAAAAAAAAACCGTTATCGCTGCATAACGATAACGGCCTCTATTTCAGGTTGGAAATATGGCTACTTTTTCTTGCCCTCCATGCCGGACATTCCACTCATGCCGCCCATGCCTGACATACCGCTCATGCCTGACATTCCACTCATGCCGCCCATGCCTGACATACCGCTCATGCCACCCATGCCGGACATTCCACTCATGCCGCCCATGCCGGACATTCCACTCATGCCGCCCATG
>JAYELV010000057.1:0-1169 GCA_034717755.1 Pseudomonadota bacterium
AGCTGACAGACTCTGCAGGCATCCATATCGAAAGCGGACGTCATCCGGTGGTGGAACAGGTTTCAGACTCCCCCTTTGTTGCCAATGATGCCGATATGAACCAGCAGCGCCGCATCCTGATTATCACCGGTCCCAATATGGGTGGTAAATCGACGTTCATGCGTCAGACCGCGCTGATCGTACTGCTGGCGTATACCGGAAGTTTTGTCCCGGCGGCGGCTGCAACCATTGGCCCCATCGACCGTATTTTTTCGCGCATCGGCGCTTCTGATGATCTTGCCGGCGGCCGCTCGACTTTTATGGTGGAGATGGAGGAGACCGCCAATATCCTGCACAACGCCACCTCCAGATCGCTGGTATTGATGGATGAGATAGGCCGCGGCACCAGCACTTTCGATGGCTTGTCACTGGCATGGGCAAGTGCAATCGAGCTGGCCACGACCATCAAGGCCTATACCTTGTTTGCCACCCACTATTTTGAACTGACCTCGCTGCCTGATGAATATACTGGCATCGCCAATGTGCATCTCGACGCTATCGAGCATGGCGACTCCATCGTTTTCCTGCACAGCGTCAAGGATGGCCCTGCCAACCAGAGTTATGGTCTGCAGGTGGCGCAGCTTGCCGGGGTTCCCAGGGGCGTCATCAAACGCGCACGCAGGCGGCTCGAGGAGTTGGAGCAGCAAGCCAGCGAGCAGGCGCCCACCAGGCAGCTTTCACTCTTTACCAACATGCCGCAGGCGGATGACCCGCTGCACAACATGATGGATAGCATCGAACCGGATGAGTTGACCCCCCGCACTGCGCTGGAGATGATCTACAAGCTCAAGGAGACGGCTGAGAAGCCCTGATTTATGCCCACGCAAACACATCCATCCATTATTGATTTTCTGCAGCAGCACTCCTCCAGGACGCAAAATATCTCTGCGCCCGCCGGAACAAGGATTTGCGGACAGGGTGATCAATGCAGCAGTCTGATTATACTCACACAGGGCGTGGTGCGCGTCTGACAACCTGGCTGTTGCAACAGCAGAGTGAGGGTGAAATATGCGCCACACATCAACAGGTCGCGGAAGAGATGGGAAGCAGCCGCGAAGTAATCAGCAGGTTATTGAAAGATTGGAAAACAGCGGATTGGTCAGCCTGTCACGCGGCAGGATAGTGATCAC
>JAYELV010000058.1:0-1163 GCA_034717755.1 Pseudomonadota bacterium
ACCGCTCCAAGGGTAAAACAACGGCGAAGATATGAGGGAGTGAAAAATAATAAGAGGTAAAATATGAGGAGAAGGGCTGTGCTGCTACTGGCTTCGGTGACTGTTGTAATTGTAATGTTAGTGCTCGTGGGGTGCCAGTATACTGGCACTTTGTCATCGATGCCGTCAGGCATAGCCAATTACCAAACTCCGCACATTGCAGAGAGAGATGGACTAAAAGTCCTGACTGTCGCCATGTTTAAGGCTGGCGACCTCCCCGGGGTTTCTCCAGGCGAGGCGCAATTGTGGATAGAAGGCGAGAAATTAGACCAGGTCATCGAGGTGCCAGGGAGCTATTCGCCCCTTTATTGCAATGCTGCAAGGGACCATTGCCTGGTCATCACTGGTATGGGTAAAGCAAACGCTGCAGCCACCATCATGGCTGTTGGGCTAAGTGACCAGGTGGACCTCACGAAGGCGTACATCCTGGTTGCTGGTATCGCTGGGACACAGCCCGACGATGGCACTATCGGAACGGCAACTTGGGCTGAGTGGGTGGTAGACGGCGACCTGGCTTGTGAGATTGACGCCCGCGAGATGCCCCCTAACTGGTCATACCCTTACTTCCAGCTTGGGTGCGCCGAACCGTGGTGCGATGATGGATGGACGACTGGCACTGAGGTGTACCACCTCAACCCTGCAGTGACCGAGTGGGCATACCGTCTCTCCAGAGATGTGGAACTTGCGGACAGTGTGGAAGTCCGGGCATACCGGTTGCATTATGCTGAGGGAACAGCAGCACGGCGGGCACCGTTCGTGACTAAAGGCGACATCCTCACTTCCGATACATACTGGCATGGCAAGATGCTGTCGGAATGTGGCGAATGGTGGACGGAGCAGTTCACCGGTGGGCGGGGGAACTACTGCATGACTGCCATGGAGGATACAGGGACTCTGACAGCACTGTCCCGACTGGCAGCAGCAGGACGTGTTGACCTGAATCGTGTGATGGTACTGCGAACGGCGAGCGACTTCGATCAGCCTTACCCAGGTCAGACATCCCAACAGGCGATACAAGCCGACTGTGGCGGGTACATGCCCGCAATTCAGAATGCCTACCACGTAGGGTCTGTTGTGACACAGCATATTATCACGCACTGGGACGAATGGAAGGACGGTGTTCC
>JAYELV010000059.1:0-1163 GCA_034717755.1 Pseudomonadota bacterium
AAACGTGACCGGCGGCTACTCTGACTGCGGATGGTGCCACCTCGATTCCACAAACGAGTTCATCGCAATCTTCGAGAACCAGGGGCTTGCGAACATCTCGCACGCAACCGAGACCACCTCCTGCATCACCCCTGGCTGCCACAACAGAGGCAGGATCCACGACCTGAACCTATCAGGCGGCGACGCGGGACCTGATTGCCTGAGATGCCACGGCAGAACAGGACTTGCGAGCGGAAGAAGGATCGACGAGACCGCTTTTGAGATTGCGATTCACGGAAGAGTGAACGACGCGTCAACCGACCTCAACAGGTCATGCTGGGCATGTCACTTCGAGGACGGCTTGAACGCGGACAACCATACCATAAGAAAGGCGCAGCCGTACCTCTGCTACGACTGCCACAACAAGGATAGCTCGCCATTTACCAACGTGAGCAACGCACCGAACGCATTCAACCATTACAAGAGCGGAACAAGCGTTGAGGCATACTGGACACAAGCAACAGACTCAGAGTCCTGCATGGGCTGCCACAACCAGAGCGAGATGTTCTATTTGTTCGATGAAAACGACACATATTGCACGAACTTCTCGATCACATCACACTACGGAGATAACCGAACAGACCTTGTCAGCAAATACAGTGTGAGTAATTCAACCGATTACTGCGCATATTGCCACATCAACGCGTCAAGTCCGTTCTTTGAATATCCGAACAATCGCGACATCCGGCACGCAGGAAATCAGGGCTGCAACGGCTGCCACGGCGATGGCAGGCTCCACAACGAGACGCTCAAGCGGGTTGCAACCACTGGAAACTGCACGGACTGTCACGCACTCTACGGAGACAATACGTCGCAGACGAGATACCACATCAACGTGACCGCGATGAACCTTGGCGTGCACGCAGGCGTTAACAGCAACATGGCTGTGATTGCCACAACGGAAGTTGCTGATGCGAACAACGCGAAGTGCTGGGGCTGCCACGTGCAGGATGGAGCGTATCCGGCAGACGGGCACGGAGACATCTTCAACAATAAAGCATACCTCTGCTACGACTGCCACAACGGAACAGCAGCGTACGCAAACGTCAGCAGCGCTACAGCCGTCTACAATCACTTCAAGTCGGGAGTGAACATCACAGCACGAACCGTCGCCGGGACCGACT
>JAYELV010000060.1:0-1162 GCA_034717755.1 Pseudomonadota bacterium
AGACCGCTGCATTGCTGGTGCTCCAAAAAAAAGTCCAGGCAATTTGGGGGGATCCCGAGGACGAAAAATTGCGCTATGGGAGCGGCAGGAAGTGACTGCCTGTATCGATGAAGCATGCGCAGCTGGCGCCCGTCTTTCCAAAGCCTGTCGTGTAGTTGAGATCTCACCTCGCACGCTGCAGCGCTGGCGTGAGGAAGGCGCGGTGAAGGCAGATGGTCGTCTGCATGCAGGGCAACAGCGAGAGCCCGCCAACAAGCTCTCTGAGGAGGAACGGGGTCAAATCCAGACGGTCGCTAATGAGCCTGAATTCGCCAGCATGCCTCCATGTCAGATCGTCCCGATACTTGCTGATCGTGGTTGTTACATCGCCTCGGAATCAAGCTTCTACCGCGTGCTACGCGAAGCCGATCAGCTGGCGCACCGCGGCAAGGCCAAGGCGCCGAAACGTCGTCGTCCGACACCACTGCAGGCGGATGCTGCGAATCAGGTGTGGAGCTGGGATATCACCTATTTGGCCACGACGATCAAGGGGCAGTTCTTCTATCTCTACCTGTTTATTGACATCTATAGTCGTAAGATTGTTGGATGGGAAATCTTTGCAAGCGAGTCAGCAGAACATGCATCCAGGGCGTTTCGAAAGGCCCATCTGCGTGAAGGCGTTAGCCCGGACTCTCTGGTGCTACATTCGGATAATGGCTCGCCCATGAAGGGAGCAACCATGCTTGCCACCCTGCAGCAGCTCGGCGTCATGCCGTCGTTCAGCAGGCCTTCTGTGAGTAACGACAACCCCTATTCTGAGGCCATGTTCAAGACATTGAAGTATCACCCCGGCTTTCCTGACAAGCCCTTCGACAGCCTGGATGAGGCGCGTCATTGGGTTTCCGGATTCCAGCGCTGGTATAACGAGATTCACCGTCATAGCGCCTTGAAATTCGTTACACCCGGGCAGCGTCATCGTGGCGAGGATATCGCGATCCTTGAACAGCGCAAAGCAGTTTACGAAGCAGCCAGAACTCGATGCCCTGAACGCTGGTCCGGGCCATCTCGCAACTGGGAGCATGAAAGAGTAGTTTTCCTAAACCCGAATAATTCGACAGAAAAGGAGGTGGTACTGAAAGAAAAAGCTGCTTAAAAAAAGCGACATCTTCCTTGACAACTACCG
>JAYELV010000061.1:0-1159 GCA_034717755.1 Pseudomonadota bacterium
ATCACATATCCATCGTGGTCAGAAGACCACTCCTACATGCAGGATGCGGAACATCTGTGTAGGAGCGGTCATCTGACCGCGAAAGACTCTCCTCAACTCTATGTCATCCCGTGGGAGTGAGGAACGAACGACGAGGGATCTTTTCTATGCAAACAATCCGCATTGAGAACCAAGATCTCTCTGCCGTACATGGATGTACAAATGCCGTGAGGGCAGGATGCACAGGAACGGCCTGCGTCAAGATGACAAATGATTACTTGTGAGAAATCGTCCGCTGCTGGATCTCATTGATCTCCCGAATTCCCTTGTGCGCCAGTTTCAACATGGCGCCCATCTCTTCATCGGAGAAGGGAGCAGCCTCTGCCGTTCCCTGAATCTCAATGAAGTGGCCTTCGGCGTTCATGACGATATTCATGTCGGTGTCGGCATTGGAGTCTTCCGCATAATCAAGATCGAGGATAGGCACGCCCTGATAAATGCCGACAGAGATCGAGGCCACAGGCGACAGTAGCGGAGACTGCTCCAGATCTCCTGTATCGATCAATCCCTGGATGGCGTCGCTGAGAGCCACCCATGCGCCTGAAATGGAGGAGGTTCGGGTGCCGCCGTCGGCCTGGATGACATCGCAATCAAGTGTGATGATGCGTTCTCCAAGCGCCTCGAGGTCGATTGCAGCCCGCAGAGAGCGTCCGATCAGCCGCTGGATCTCCATGGTGCGTCCACCCTGTTTGCCGCTTGCAGCCTCGCGGCGCATGCGTTCGGTGGTGGAGCGGGGCAGCATGCCGTATTCAGCCGTCACCCAGCCGCGACCCTTGCCCTTCAGCCAGGGCGGCACACGTTCTCCTACACTGGCGGTACACAGCACCCTGGTGTCGCCGCACTCGATCAGCACCGAGCCCTCTGCGTGTTTGGTGTAGTTGCGGGTGATGTTGATGGGGCGTAATTCATCGGCCTGGCGGTTGTCGGGTCTGTTCAAGATGTTCTCCGTTTGATGTCTGATATCCAAATGACTCCGTGTTGAAAGCAGGGTCGGGGTCCGCCTTTCAGGGACGCGTGAATACGTCCATGTAAGCTCTGATAAAACATCCCTGTTTTATACAGCCCCGAAAGGTGGATCCCGACCCTGCATGGACTCACGCTGAGCAAGGGGATGATGAGA
>JAYELV010000062.1:0-5397 GCA_034717755.1 Pseudomonadota bacterium
ATCACTATGCTGACAATGTGCAGCAGCGTTATCAGTTTGAGCAGATGCCGCATACAGAGTTCGAGTTGCTGGAGGCGATTGGAGCAAAACGTGGCTGTCTGCGCAAAGGCGGGGAGGTGGATCTGCTCAAGGTGTCAAAACTCTTCATTTCGGAGTTGCGCTCCGGCACGCTGGGGAGGATTACGCTGGAGACGCCTGCAATGATGGAGCAGGAGATGGCTGAAGTCGCGGTTCTTCGCCAGAAAAAGGCCGCCAAAAAAGCACGGCGGCGTTCCAGGCGGTGATGACAGATAGGAAAGGCGCGTCTATTTTTCCACAGATGCATACAGATAGATACAGATGCACAGATCAAGCGATGTCAGAATAATCTGTGATTAAAAAGCCGGTTCTCGTTATTCGGTCAAATGGCTGGTTATGTGCGGGTGCGCCCCGGCGCCTTGACATTGATGATTTCTGATCTATCCTTAGTATTCAGCGCGGTTGCAAATTGTTCTTGTTAGGATTCGGTTTTATTGAGTGTTCATGCGGTTTTTCTTTAGCAACAGAGGAGTTGGCCACTGAATTTTGACAGATCCATTCCAACTGCAACAAGATAGATCTAAATTCGTGAAAGATGCTGTACGGTTTGCCTGAGCCTGAGCCTGAGAATATGCGGATTCAAAAAAAGAGGAAGCTACGCATGAAAACAGTGAAGCGTATGACAGGATTGTTATTGACGATCATGCTGCTCATCTGTATGAGTACAGCCTATGCAGACGTCAAAAAGCAATTTCCGAGTAAGGTCGGTGACTCTGTGCTTGCTTCATTGTTGAAGGCGTCTAAGGCTGAATGTTTTTACCAAATACAACCTCGATCTTCTGACGTATCGTTCAGTATCGACAGTATAGCCGGGACGGCAGCGGGTAAGTTTCTCCACTTCAAGGGGGGAGTTGCTCTGCAACCTGAAGCCGATAACAATGACCAGGTGGTATTCGTGATAAAAAGTAACAGCGTCTCTACGTCAAATATCGCTATTGACAAAGTGGTAAGCAGTAAATCCTATCTTGATGTCGAGCGTTACCCGGAAATTCTGTTTGTCAGCAGCGATTTCTCCTGGCTGAGTGAAACCAAGGGTCTCCTGAAGGGTAAGCTCACGCTGCATGGTGTTACACAAGCGGTTGCTTTCAAAGTCGAGCTGAGTGGCGTCACCAAAAGCAAGGTTGGCAACAGCGATACCATCCTTGTCAAGATCGTAACATCCATCAGCCGCTCAAAGTTTGGTATGAAATTAATGAAGAAAGCCGTCGGCGATACGGTGAAATTAAGTATGACTATTCGCGCAATAAAACAAAAAAGCATCTCAAAAAGTCAGCTCGCTGCAATCTCATCATACTCTGGCGTCCGTTGAAGTGTGCTCCGATTCAAACCTCACTATTGCATTTCGATAGCTGGGAAAAGTCTTGTGGCGACGCTATTGTACTTTCGTCACCCGCTTGAATTACCGGGCTTGACTGCACAAATGCCTGACAAAATCAACAACAACTGGATTATTTGAGGAGATTACTTCACAATGTCAATCAAATATAACAACACTAAAATAAACAGGCTCCCAGCCATGCGGCTTCCCCTGATACTGATCGCCAGCTTTTTATTAGCCTCCTGCCAGGCGCTGGTGCGGCCTGCCATTCCGCTGGTCGACAGCAGTATTGAAAAGCTCAACCGTGAAACCGACCTGAAGAAAGCCGAGAAGAGCGTCACTGGCAATCTCAAGATTCTGCAGCGCATGATCAAGCTTGATCCGGAGAACGCCCAGTTGCATACCTTCGCAGCGCAGGGGCTCTATGGTCTTGCCTATGGCTTTAGGGAGGAGAGTCAGCCGCAGAGCGCATCGGATTTGTATCAGCGCGGCATGCAGCACGGCGTCACAGCGCTGCAGCTAACCGGCGCCAACAACCTGCTCGGCGGCGCCATAGCTGATTTTAACAAGCAGGTCAGCGGCATGCGCAAGAGTGATGTCGCCGCCATGTTCTGGACAGCCAGCAACTGGGGGAAGTGGATTGATATGCATCGCGACGACCCCGACGCCATTGCACAACTGCCTCGCGCCACGGCATTGATGGAACGCGTCATCGAACTTGAAGATACCTTTTATTACGGTGGCGCCCATATGTATTTTGGCGTCTATTACGGCAGCCGTTCACCGACGATCGGGGGCAACTTCAAGAAATCCAGGGCATATTTTGATCGCGCCCGTGAAATCACCGACGGCAAGCTGCTGATTCCCGACCTGCTGCAGGCACAATACCTTGCCCGCCAGGAGTTCAACCGCAAAGAGTTTCACCAGCTTCTCAGCGGTGTTGTGAATGCGCCGGATAATCTCATGCCGGAACTTGGCCTGCAAAATCAGATAGCAAAACGCAAGGCTGCTGAATTGCTTATGAGGGAAAGCGAATGGTTTTAAGATATCTCACCCTGTTAGTCCTGTTAACGGCATTGAGCGCGAATGCAAATGCCAAAACCTATGAGCTCAAATTTGCCACCCTGGTTCCGACCGGAACCTCGTGGACCAATCTTCTTGATGACTGGGCCAGGGAGGTCGAAAAGAGAAGCAAAGGGCGGCTCAAGTTGAAAATGTATCCCGGCGGGGTAATGGGGGATGAGCCCGATGTAGTGCGCAAGATACGCAAAGGGCAGTTGCATGGCGGTATGTTTACCGGCTATGGTATCGGCCGTATATACTCCCCGGCGCGTGTGCTCGAAGTGCCTTTTTTGTTCAAAGATACGCGCGAGTCAGATTATGTGCGCAAGAAAATGATGCCGGAACTGCAGGCAGGCTTCAGGAAAAAGGGATTTGAACTACTTGGCTGGCCGGAAGTTGGCTTCATCCACTTCTTCTCCAAGCAGCCTATAAAAACTATGGATGGACTCAGGAAAGCAAAAATCTGGTTATGGCAGGGAGATCCATTGGGTGAAGCATTCTTCAAAGCAGCGAAGATCAAACCGGTGCCACTCTCAATCATTGACGTCTACACCCAGTTATCCGCCAAACATGGCAGCATAGACACCATTTACACCTCGAGCTTTGGAGCCATAGCCCTGCAATGGTACTCTAAAATTAACTACGGGAGTGATCTGGCATTTACCAACGCTATCGGTGCTTTGGTTGTCAGCAACAGCTTTTACAACAAGCTACCAAAAGATTTACAACAGCTGCTGAAAACAACGGGAAAGCGACTTGGTGATGATATTCGCAAGAAGGCGCGTAAAGAGAATAAAAAAAGCCTGGCTATTCTGAAGAAGAACGGCATCAAATTCATGTTTGGCTGGTCTGACGTCGATATGAATGAAATGGTGAAAATTCGTGATCGTGCCGCAAAAAACCTGGAGGCCTCAAACTATATTCCCGCCTCCACTTTTTCCCATGTGAAGAGACATCTTAATAGCATTCGGCGATGAAACAACAAATAACAGTCAGGCGGTTTCGTGATCGAAAAATTTGAACAGGGCCTGATAAAAGCTGAAAGCATCATTGCTGCTTTGAGCCTGTTTTTACTTCTCGCTCTTTCCCTGTTCCAGATTCTGCTGCGTAACTTTTTTGATTTCGGTTTTTCTGAGATTGAAATCATCAACCGCAACCTGCTGGTCATTTGCGGCACCATGGGCGCGGTTATCGCCACATCAAACTTACGCCACATCAAGGTCGATGCACTCACGCCGGTCATGAGCAAGCGAATCGTTTCGTTGCTGCGTTGCCCGCTGTCGCTCTTCTCCACATTGATATGCGCAGTGATGAGTTATCACGGGGCCATATTCGTTATGGACGAGTGGCAATACACCCCTGACAATGAACGCTGGACACTACCCTTTACCCTGATCTACCCGCTTGGCTTCGGCCTGCTTGGATTGCACTTCCTGCTTAACTGTTTTCACCGGAAAAGAGATGCTTAGCGCAGTCCTGATACTGGTGCTGCTTGCACTGCTTGGCGCGCCTCTTTTCGTGGTGCTTGCCGGCGGCGGCCTGCTTGCCAGCAACTATGCTGATATCAGCTCCGATATCCTGATCATCGAGATGCATCGCCTGGCATCGACGCCCAATATGATCGCCATACCCTTGTTCACACTAGCCGGTGTCCTGATGGCAAACGGCGGCGCGCCTGAGAGACTGGTCAATTTTTACCGCGCCGCACTTGGCTGGATGCCGGGCGGACTGGCTATCGTAACCATCGGCACCTGCGCATTTTTCACATCCTATTCGGGTGCATCGGGCGTGACTATCCTGGCCCTGGGAGGATTGCTTTATCCTATTCTCGTAGGCGAAGGCTACCACGAAAGGTTTTCTCTTGGTTTGCTGACAACGTCCGGCTCACTGGGTCTGTTGTTTGCGCCCAGCATGGCGATCGTGATATACAGCATCATTGCCGGAATTGGCATCAAACAGATGTTTCTTGCCGGTGTTGTTCCCGGAGCGCTGCTGATGATCATGCTGGCAATCTACAGCATGGTGCATGGCAAACATCTGGATGTTGCAAAACATGCGTTCGATTTCAAGACTCTGGCAGTTACTGCACATGGAGCCATCTGGGATATCTTTTTACCCATAGGCATTGTTACCGGCATATTCGGCGGCTTTGTCTCTATCATGGAAGCTGCAGCTGCAACAGCCGCCTACGTCATCTTTATCGAAGTGGTTGTTCACAGGACAATCGATCTGAAAACCCGCTTCTTCGGTCTGCTGGTCGAAAGCTGCATCCTCTTCGGCAGCCTGCTTATCATCCTGCTTGTCGCTCTCGGCCTGACGAACCTGATGATCGATGCCCAACTACCGATGCATATGCTGGAAGTGCTCGAACAGCATATCACCAGTCCACTCGAGTTCCTGTTGCTGTTAAACCTGTTCCTGCTGCTTGTCGGCGCGATGATGGATATCTTCTCCGCCATTATTGTCGTGGCGCCTTTGATTATTCCCCTGGCGGCGCGCTATGGGGTAGACCCGGTGCATCTTGGCGTTATATTTCTTGCCAATCTTGAAATTGGATATTCCACGCCGCCGCTCGGCATCAACCTCTTTATCGCCAGCCAGCGATTTGGCAAATCAATTGTCACCTTGTTCAAATCCACGCTTCCATTCCTGGCGCTGATGCTTGTCTGGTTGTTGCTGGTTACCTACATCCCCGAACTTTCGCTGTGGTGGCAGTAATTAAGGGATGGGTTTTAGGTTTTAGGTTTTAGGGAGTATCTCAATAACCCTGCACAGACGGTAACTATTCAGCACTTCAAAAAAGGCATAAAATAGTCACTGCTATTGGGTGTATCTGCAAGAAACGTTGGAGGCATGGATGCCGACACGAGTCTACATGGATGTATTCACGACGTTTTCTGGAAGATATGGCCGATAGCAGTGACGGCCCCGAATGAACT
>JAYELV010000063.1:0-1154 GCA_034717755.1 Pseudomonadota bacterium
TAAGCAGCCCGGGGATCGTTTTTGCATCTGTTCGTCGCTGGATGTCGCGGTAATAGGTCCTCTCACCGGGAACTCTGCCCAAAACGGCTGTGCCCGGGTGGCTTGCCTTCTTGATCAACACCAGAAGAGAGAGGACGACTCCCAGACCTACGCCCTGCAACACGCCGAGGGTAAGCACACCAAAGAAACAGATCATGCCCAGCGTAAACTCTGTACGACTGAGTTTCAGCTCTTTCTTGAGTTTTGCAGTTTGATCAAGACCAAACATCGCCACGATCACGATGGCCGCCAGTGTCGCTTCTGGCAGGTTGGTAAATAGCGGCATTAGAAAAGCTAATGTCAAAATCGCCAGGATGCCGCTGACGATATGGCTGATCTGAGTTTTCCCACTCGCCCTCATAGCTACCGATGTCTTCGACAGGCTGCCGGCAGCAACAAATCCCGAGCTTAAGCCCGCGCCCAGATTAGCAGCGCCTAGGGCAACTAACTCCTGATCGGGATAGATTTTACCGCCCCCTCTCGAGGCAGCACTTTTGGCGGCGCCAAGCGTCTCTATGTAGCCAAGTAGAACTATCGCCAGAGCACCGGGAATAATAGTCATATATTCTGTTAGGCTTACGTCTGGCAAACTCATGGGCGGCATGCCCGTGCTAAGCGTACCGATCACGTCAACGCCGTTAGCTGTCAGGTCGAGGGCGGAAACCAGTACAATGGAAATAATAATTGTCATGAGTGCAGCCGGCAATTTCGAGACATACCGCCCGATAGCAAAGATTAACACAAGGCTGCCAACACCGAGTGCCAGCGTTGTTAGGTTGGCATTGGGCAGCGCCTGTATAATCGCCCAGAGTTTATCAAAGAAATCGCCACCACCGCCTTCAATGCCAAACAGCTTGGGCACCTGCCCTATGATTGTGACCATGACAACCCCCTCGAGAAAACCGGACATCACCGGGATCGAGATAAAGTTGGCTATCCATCCCATCCGCAGTATTCCAAACACTATGAAGAATACACCAACCGCTACCGCCATCGCTGATGTTAGCGCCAGATACTCAGCCGCACCAACAGCAGCCACTGCGCCAACGGCACTGGCGGAAATCAGCGCAGTCGCCGAATCTGGCCCCACAACCAGCGTGCGTGACGTGCCGAAA
>JAYELV010000064.1:0-1154 GCA_034717755.1 Pseudomonadota bacterium
CAGCGGGTAGTCGTAGGAGATTGCTTCTGAGGGATCGAGCTGTTTGTCAATCTCCTGCCACAACGCCGGAACATTCCAGCTGAGTTCGATGCGCTGAATGGTCGGGTTGAACTGCAGTCGCAGATCACTCCAGCGTTCAGCGGGTAGTTGCCGCAGGTCGTCCATCGTCAGGGGTGTAAAGTCCTGTGCATCGAAAACATCCCTCAGGGTCCACTCGAACAGCGCCATTTCCCGGAGAGCCGGTGAGCCGCTGTAGGGCGCGGTCTGCTGCAGAAATGTCGGTAGCTGGTGGCCAAACCAGCGAATCGAGAAGTGCTGTGACGGGCAATGGTCAATATAGGCATTGGCCAACACGATAAAATCATCGTCTCCCAACAGGGTATGCACGCTCGGGTAGCTGTCCGCGAGCGCATCGATGAGGCGGAATCGATAGGCATCAGCGTAGATTCCCAGGCGGGTTTCAACCGGAACTTTTTGGGTGCCGATAATACGTGATTGTATCTGCCGGTCGCCATTCACCAGCAGACGAATAAATTGCTGCTGCAGTTCCAGCAGGGAGTCCTTTTCATGACTCATGGCTGATATTTTGCGGCAATTTCACGCGCCTTGTCCAGTTCACCAAGCAATACAGGAAGTTCAGGAATATTGTCATCCCGCTCGATCATGGTGGAGACATTATCAAAGCGCTGCACGGCTTGTGCATAGAGATCCCACACAGGCTGGATGATTTCAGCGTCATGGGTGTCGATAGCATAATCGGTGTAGTCGCTGTGGCCGGCGATATGGTACTGTTGCACCCTGTCAGTCGGAATGCCATGCAGATAATCGAGTGGATCGAATTCATGATTGACCGAGCTGACATAGATGTTATTTACATCCAGCAGTATCAGGCAGTCAGCCTGTTCGGCGATTGTGCTGATGAATTCCCACTCCGATATCTCCGAATCGGTATAGGTGACATAGCTGGAGACATTCTCCAGCAGCATGCGTCTGCCAAGAAAATCCTGTGTCTTCTGAACACGTTCGACCACATGGTTGATGGCTTCTTCTGTGTAGGGAAGCGGTAGCAGGTCATGTGCATTGAGGCCATTCAGGCCGGTCCAGCAGAGATGGTCGGAAATCCAGTGGGGCTCGATCTGCTGAGCCAGCTTTTT
>JAYELV010000065.1:0-5389 GCA_034717755.1 Pseudomonadota bacterium
CAACAGCAGGCCGCGCGCAGCCGAGGTGATGGTCGATGGTGGAGAGTTCCACCTGATTCGTGAGCGCGAAACCGTCGCATCTCTGTTTGCCGGCGAAAAATTACTGCCCTGAATATATCTCATTTCGGGAGAAAGAACGTAACATCTCAAAAAGTCCGTCCATTGTTCGAGTCTGCGCAGGGTCGGGATCAGCCTTTCAGGGACGCGTGAATACGTCCCTGTATGCTCTGATAAAACATCCCTGTTTTATACAGCCCTGAAAAGCAGACTCCCGACCCTGCTTCCTGCACGGGGTTATTGAGAAGTTACGAAAGAACCTGCTAACACTAAAATGTGAAGAGTCGAGACGATTGTTTCAAAGCAGGGCATCCAGGTGCGCAGCGACACTGCGTCCCAATGCATTGAGACTATATCCACCCTCGAGTGTAGAGACGATGCGTCCTTGAGCGTAGCGGTCGGCAATCTCCCTGATTCGAGCTGTGACCCAGGCGAAATCGGCATCCTGCAGACACAACTGCGCCATCTCATCTTCCACATGGGCGTCGAATCCGGCTGATATCAACAGCAGTTGCGGCTGAAAGTCGTGCAGGGCGGGCATCCAGTGACGCTCTATTTGCTCACGGAACAGTTCGCCGCCGCTGCCGGCAGGGAGAGTGATATTAACAATATGTTCAGAGTCGGTCTCCGCACCGGAAAAAGGATAGAAGGGGCTTTGAAAGCTGGAGCAAAACAGCACCCGTGAATCATTCCGGAAAATATCTTCGCTGCCATTACCGTGATGTACATCAAAATCGATGATAGCCACGCGTTCAAGCCCTTTCACCTCGAGCGCATAAGCGGCGCCTACGGCAACATTATTGAAATAGCAGAACCCCATTGCGCGGTCTCTCTCTGCATGATGGCCGGGAGGGCGCACGGCGCAGAAAGCGGCTGTAAAATTCTCATCCATCACCAGGTCGACCCCGCGCACGACAGCCCCCGCCGCCCGTCTCGCAGCATTCAAAGTCTTCGGCATCATGATGGTGTCGTCATCCAGCGTGAGGATGCCCCGGTTTGGCGCCCGCCTGAACAAGTCGGCTACAAATCCCTGATTATGCACCCTTTCAAGATGCACGGTTTCGACGAGGGGGGCTTCCTCAGGGATGAGTATAAATTCGAGCCCGGAGCGGATCAACTGGTCATGGATGGCGTGAAGCCGCTGCGGCCGCTCCGGATGATGGTTGCCGATTTCATGCAGCAGGCAGTCGGGATGTGTGATGTATGCAATAGTCATGAGTGTTCTCCGCAAGATGGGTACAATGTTCCCATATCAAACCGCAAAGATCACCTGATTTAGGATTACCTGCCATGGGTCCACATCACCTGGAAGCGCTTTTTTCCCCCCACAATATCGCAGTGTTCGGCGCCAGTGAAGAGCCTGGCAGTGTAGGATCACGTGTATTTCAGAACCTGATCGATGCAGGATTTCGCGGCGGTTTGTATGCGATCAACCCCAAACACGAAAAGATCCAGGGGCGCCGTTGCTACAACAGCCTCGATGAGGTGGATGTGACTGTCGACCTGGCCATTATTGCCACGCCGGCTTCGACAGTTCCGGGTATCATGCGCAGCTGCGGGGAGCAGGAGGTTGCCGCAGCTATCGTGCTGAGTGCGGGGTTCCGTGAAGTCGGTAAAAAAGGTATTCGCCTGGAAAATTCTCTGGCGGATATAGCACGCCACCACGGTATCCATCTGCTGGGTCCGAACTGCCTGGGGCTGATGCGCCCTGGAATCGGCCTGAATGCCACCTGCCTGGATTCCATGGCGCCGGAAGGCCGGCTGGCTTTGATCTCCCAGTCAGGCGCCCTGTGCACCGCTATTCTTGACTGGTCCGTACCACACCAGCTGGGATTCTCCACCGTGGTGTCACTGGGGAATGCCGCCGATGTGGACTTTGGCGATATTCTTGATTATCTGGTGGTTGATCAGAAGACCGATGCCATTCTGCTCTACGTGGAAGGCGTGCATGACGCCCGCGCCTTTATGAGTGGTCTGCGCAGCGCCGCCCATGCCAAGCCGGTTATCGTTCTCAAAGCGGGCCGCCATCGAGGCGGCTCACGCGCCGCTTACACCCACACTGGCGCCATGATTGGCGCAGACGATGTGTTTGATGCGGCGCTCGAGCGGGCGGGTGCGGTACGCGCCATGACCTTTAGCCAGTTGTTTGCCGCAGCAGCAATTCTCTCTACCGGAAGAAGGGTTAATGGCAACCGCCTGGCCATCGTCACAAATGGCGGCGGGCCGGGCGTACTGGCCACCGACCGGGCCGAGGATATGGGCGTTGAAATTGCGACACTTACTGCGGAGACGCTTGCACTGCTGAATAAGACTCTTCCCGACCACTGGTCACACGGCAATCCGGTCGATATTCTCGGAGATGCCTCGCCGCAAAGATATGCTGAGGTTGTGCAGGCGTGCCTGAAAGACCCAAACGTCGACGGCGTGCTGGCGCTGCTTACGCCACAGGCGCTGAGCGGTCCAAAAGAGACGGCGCAGGCAGTCATCGAAGCTGCCAATAAACATCAGGATAAGCCGGTAATAGCCTGCTGGATGGGCGAGACCAAGGTGCAGAAGGCGCGCGAAATTTTCTCCGCCAGCGGTGTCCCGAGCTTCGTCTCCCCGGAGCGGGCTGTCGAGGCCTTCGCCTATCTGTGTCATTATCATTGCAATCAAAAGCTGCTGCTGCAGACACCCGGGCCATTGACGGATTCCAGGGCGCCTGATGTCGAGGGAGCAAAGATGATCATCGAGTCGGTGTTGGCGGAGCGGCGTGAGATGCTCTCCGATACGGAATCCAAAGCCATCCTCAATGCTTTTCGCATCCCCTGTACGCCAACGCTGGAGGCGAGAAGCGCCGCCGAAGCGCTGGTGCATGCCCAATCGCTGGGGTTCCCGGTGGTGATGAAGGTTAGCTCCCCGCAAATCTCTCACAAATCTGATGTCGGGGGAGTAAAGATTAATATTCTCAATGCTCCGCATGTGCGAACTACCTATAAATCCCTGGTGGATGAGGCGCGGCGCATCAAACCTGATGCCGAGATACGCGGCGTCACGGTCGAGCCCATGGCGTCCAGCGCGGATGCGCGCGAACTTATGGTCGGGGTCAAACGGGACCCGGTATTCGGCCCGGTCATTGGCTTTGGCGCGGGAGGCACAATGGCCGAGATCATGCATGACAATGCGGTGGCCATCCCTCCCCTGAACCGGGTGTTGGCGCAGCGCCTGATCGACAGGACCCGTGTGACGCATCTGCTCGGCGCCTTTCGCAAGATGGAGGCTGTGGACAAAACTGCGGTGGAAGATGTGCTGCTGCGGATCTCGGCGATGGTGTGTGAACTCCCCCATATCCAGGAGATGGATATCAACCCGCTGTTTGCAGACAAGGATGGCGTGATGGTGGTGGATGCGCGTATCCGCGTAAAGCGGCCGCCCACCTCGCCGGTTCCATATTCTCATATGGCGATTCATCCCTATCCGTCCCACCTTACCCGGCATGCCTATCTCACTGACGGCACGGCTATGACGATCCGCCCCATTCGTCCGGAAGATGCGGAGATCGAGCAGGAATTCGTGCGCAACCTCTCTGCTGAAGCCAGGTATTTCAGGTTTATTCGCGCTCTCACTGAATTGAGTCCGGAGATGCTGGTGCGTTATACCCAGCTGGACTACAGCCGCGAAATGGCGCTGATAGCGGTGATCAGGGAGCAGGGACGATGCGAGCAGATCGGCGTGGGGCGTTACGTAGTCAATCCGGATGGCGCATCCTGTGAGTTTGCGCTTGCAGTATCCGACCAGTATGGCGGTCAGGGGATAGGCTCGCAGCTGATGGAGGCCCTCATGGAAGCCGCCCGTGGCCAGGGTGTTCGGGTGGTGGAAGGGGAAGTGATGACAAACAACCATCGGATGCTTTCACTCATGAGGTCACTGGGGTTCTCAATCAGCGCTTCAGCCGATGATCCCTCCATCCGGCACGTGGAGCGATGGCTTTAATGTGCTCCCTCAGCCTAACCCTCTCCCAAAGGGAGAGGGGGTTCACCGCTTGAATGAGCATCAATTCTGTTTTTCAGCGCGAAGGGCGCGGCGAAAAAACCAGCCGGAGAGCACTATGACCAATATTCCGGAAATCATGAAGATGAGCGCCAGCATCCACAGGTCGTTGAAAGAGCCGATGACAGCAGTTTGCGGATCATCCTGCCGATAGAGCACCCGCACCCGGTCGCCTTTTTTGTAATGATCTGCACGGCGCGTGACCGTGGATTGAAACTCAACCTGCTTGCCTGTGGTTGTGGTGAACGCCACTTTGGGGAAGTATTGCAGTGACGAGGCTTTGCCGACCGCGCTGGACATGAACGGGTCTATACTGATGATCTCGCCTTCGCTGACAGTTGACGCCTGCAGCAGTTGATAGGAGTTATGCCAGTGGCGGTAACCAAAGCTTACAAACACGATGCCGATAAGCAGCATCAGCAGCGGCACGAAATATCGTAAAAAACGCATAGCAGGTTCCTCACTACCAATAAGATCGGACTATTGTATATCAGCAGGCGTCAATGCACATGGGGAGTTCGCAAAACCTAAAACCTAAAACTTAAAACTTAAAACCTACCTATCCAGAATTTTGCCTGCTTGATCTCCTCAAACGGAAATGAGCGTATTTGTGCATTGACGAAGTGAGTGGCAATGCTTTCTGCCAGGTTTCCGATTGGCGAGTCGGTGACAAAGGCTATACGGTTAATTTTTTTGTGATGTTCCTTCACGAATGCGAGATGTGAAGAGAGCGCAGCAAATGAATCCCACCCCGGAAATGACTCTGTATAGATGATCAGACCGTTCAATTTGCCCTGCTTGCCGATATAGGGATCGATGATATGCGCGGCAGTAACAAAATCATCTTTTGAGAGCGCGTCATGCGGTTCGAGAATCGCGATTCCGTTAGCCTGATCAATTGTCGTGGTGAGCATGTTATAGAGTACCGGGGATCGAGGCGAGGTTAGGAGTTGTCCATAAATAACTTACCGATATCGCGCAGCAATGTTGTTCGTCTTTAAGGCGCAGCAAGGGGCGCATAGCAGCGTTATGTAACTCTTGCTGGAACGCAGAAGAGGGACGACAGGGCAAGCAGGATCGGGAAGTTATTTTTGGACAACGACTTACTTCGCATCATTAATGATATCGATCGAGATCGCTTCGACCTCTTCAGCAACTTTTGCCAGCACGGGCGAGTCCGATAATGCCGACAGCAGGGCCTTGGGGCTGAGCATGCCGATTTTTGTCGTTCCATCCTCTTCCCAAATGGAGATACGGCAGGGCAGTGCCATGTTCAGGCTCATATCCTCATTGAGTACTGTGT